>CAZWXC010000456.1:0-3196 GCA_964637935.1 uncultured Flavobacteriales bacterium
TGTATTCTAGAATAACACGTCTAATATTTTTACGATCTGGCCAGTTGAAAATATCTTCTCCAAACCGAATTCCTTTTGGTGTGATAACCATAACATCAACAAACTTGATGGTAGAAAATTCGTTGTGTCCATCCCAACCAAGCACCATGTAGGTGCGCTTGCGCGAATTGCGCTTCATTTTGGCGGTAACAATTTTGTAATAAAGTGCTCCATACCAATCTCTATCACTAAAAACTTTGCGCTCTTCACCTTCTATGCCTCGGTATCCTCGCTTTAGCTCAGTTACAACATACTGCTTTGCTTTGCGATCATAGTGTTGCACGAAACAATAGTATTTGTGTGTGCCATCGTCCATTGGCACATTCCAGTTTATCATTCTGAAAAACTTATCCTCACTGTGCAAGTCTGCTATTTGAGGAATAGTATCGAATGCTGCTTTAAAGCTCTTTTGATCTTCGAGCGCACCACGCAACACTTTCAAAAACTCACCATTGGCTTCGAGTCTGGTAGCATCATTTGGAGCATCAAGCGTTGCTTTTCGCAATTGCACCAGCTGTTTCAGTTTAGTGTTTAGCGAAAGTTCTTGATCATCTGCCCGGCCAAGAGCAGGCAGCATGTACAACAAAAACAAGGCAACGCGAGCAATCATCATAAAGGAGATTGACCGATTAACGTGCGATTCAGTAAGATGGTATGATTGATTCTGACCGATCAAACGTGCAGAAACTCTTTCTTTTCAAGTAAAGCTTCTTCGCTTTCGCGGAAATCAGGATCGTCAACACAGCAATCAACTGGACAAACAGCAGCGCACTGTGGCTCATCATGAAAACCTACACACTCTGTGCACTTGTCAGTAACGATGTAGTAAACGTCCATGCTTTTTGGTTCGTTTTCAGCATCAGCATCAGCTTCAGAACCATTTTTCCCAGAAATGTGTCCGCTCAAATCTGTTCCATCAGAAAAGCGCCATTCTACACCGCCTTCGTAAATCGCGTTGTTTGGACATTCAGGTTCGCATGCACCGCAATTGATGCATTCATCAGTGATCATTATTGCCATGGCAGTAAAGTGTTTTCTGTTTTTAGAAGTGCAAATGTAACATGAGCCTTTAAGATATGTTGTAATAACAATCACAAATCGCTTGTGGAAAAACTTAGAAAACGCACAGATGATTATCAAGAACATAAAAAGTTAGTTTATAGCAGACAAACTTTTTAAATGTAAGCTATCTGAATTCTGTACTCCTTCTAAAAGCTCAGGAAAAAGCTCCCATCAAAGCCAGAAAGAGCCAAAGAATAGCCAATATTCCTAATACCATCCAAATAGCAAAATAAATGTAGATCCCAGCTAAACCTAGCTGCACACCAGTACTATTCTCTTTAGTTTTAAAATAATAGATTAAGCCAAAACTTATGGATATCAAGGAGAATATTGTGCTTATTAGCACTAAAAGCCAGAAATTAATCGTGACGAAAGCTACAAGTGACAAAAGCCAAGTTAAATCAAAAAACAAGTTTAACATCGATATACCTGCCAAAAGACCAATAAAACTAGAGAGTGAAACACTCACAAGTCCGAAACATTGGGAAAGAACCTCAAACTTCCACCATTTTGATTTCTTCAAATCATCATTCGTTTTTTTACGAGTCAATAATTGATGAACTGATAGAGTTACCTCTGGTTTTCTGAGGCGAATAAGATTTTTGAATGGTTTGGGTAGAGCGGAATTATTAGTTGTTTGGTGATTTAAGTTGGGTTCATAGAGCATAGTGTCTACGCTTACAATGATGTCTTTTTCTTCCGTTGAATTAGATTTAATGGATATTGAATCAGCATTTTCTGTTTCAGGTTTAATCAAATCCGTAGAAACAAGCTCAGTGTTTTTGCTACTGACTGGTCGCTTAGATGGTTTGAAGAAATGCTCAATATGAAAACCATTTCTGTACTTCCTCTTTTGAATAAAATGCCCCGAAACAACATTGTTACTGTGTTGGCAAGATGCCAAAATCATGAGCAACAGAAAAAACAGTAACAATTTGCGCATGGATAAATAGTATTGAATAAAACACAAATTTAAGGTTATAACACTTGCATTTTTTGCAACTTTGAACAAATCCTGCAACTGATGGCCCTTACCGAAGCTCAAATCATTCAACAAAAACTATTAGAACAGGCTAAAACCCAGCTTCAGGTTGATTTGAAATTGGTAGATGTGTTGGCCGATCTTTTCGAAACCAGCAGCGACAGTGCTTACAGACGCATTCGACTCGAAAAATTGATGACTTTAGATGAAGTCATAAAACTCTGCGTTCACTTCGATTTATCGTTTGACGAATTTTTAGATGGCTCTCCTACGCGTGTTGCATTCCATTTTCAACCCATTGATGAAGCCAATTTCACCTTTACAGACTATTTGGAATATGTAGAGCGAATGATGCGAAAAGTGGCTAATTCAACTGAAAACGAAATGGTGTATTTGGCAAACGATATTCCGATTTTTCACTTGATGAATGCCCCCGAATTGGCTTCTTTCAAACTATTCTTTTGGCAAAAAACAATTTTGAATTTTGATTCTCTTCGCGAAGAAAAATTTGAACTCAACGTGAAAAATGAACGCGTGAATGCTGCTTCGCGCAAAATGAGAGAACACTATTATAAAGTTGATAGCACCGAGATTTTTTGTGGCGAAACCATTGATATTACTCTAAAACAGATCAATTATTACTTTGAGGCAAACTTGTTTAAAGAGGCTAAAATTGCGTTGTTATTGCTTGATCGCCTCGAAATGGTAACCGAACATTTGCGAAAGCAATGCGAAGCTGGTTTGAAATACAAAATGGAACAAATTGTACCCGCGACAAATGAACTAAGTGCACGTTACACGGCTTACTACAACGAAGTTTTGTATACCGATACCACCATTTTAGCAAAACTAGACGATGAGCGATGGAGCTATGCCAACAACAATGGACTGAACGTAATGAGCACGAAAGATCCCAATTATTACAATCAGCAATTGGCGGCTATCGAAATGCTAAAAAAGCGCAGCACTTTGATTTCAGGCGATTCAGAAAAGGAAAGAAATCGGGTGTTTAACGCTTACACCAAAAAGATCACACAACTGAAACAACGCATTACCGTTCTGTTGGATGAGGTTTAAATTATTCATTGTTAAGTTAATAGCACTTTTGGTCTT
>CAZWXC010000457.1:0-3191 GCA_964637935.1 uncultured Flavobacteriales bacterium
CAAGCCAAGCAAGAAATCAGAAACCTTGGGATTAAAGATGCATTTGTGGTTGCTTATCGCAACGGAGCTCGCGTAAGTGTGGCCGATGCTCGCACTCAACTTAACGATCAATCGCCAGCATACACTGGTTTTGCTAGTACACCAGCTGTATCTACACCTGTAAGTAATACACCTGTTGCTACAGAAACACCAGAAGCCGAAGGTCAATACCGCGTATTTATTGGCCGCTACACAGGCGAAGTGCCTATTGAAGTTGCTACCATCTTGTTGAGCTTGAGCGATCAAATTGCAAAAGAAAAAGACGGAATTGGTAAAAGCAGCTATTATTATGGCACGTTCAATTCTGAACAAGAAGCTAAAAATGAAGCTGATCGATTAAAAAACCTTGGCTTAACACAAGCAAAAGCCGAACGGTTGTAAAAATTCATTTGCAGCCATTACATTTGAGTAAATCAAAACAATATTCATCATGAGTCATTTTCCCGAAACGGAAGAAGAAGTTGAAGTAGAAATTGGCCAAGACGACAAGCACGCCATCATTCTCTACAACGATGAGGTAAACACCTTTGATCACGTGATCAATTCGCTTGTGCAAGTTTGTAAACACAACGAACTTCAAGCGGAGCAAATCGCTTTTATAGTGCACACCAAAGGCAAGTGCGATGTAAAACACGGAAGTTTCGAAATTTTAAAACCCATTTGCAGAAGCCTTCAAAACAAAGGTCTTTCAGCAGTAATAGAACAATGAAAAAAATCCCCCTCATCTTACTTACAAGCCTACTAGTGGCTTGCGCAAGTGTGCCTATCACCGGCAGAAAACAACTTAACATGCTACCAGAAAGCCAATTGATGTCAATGAGTTTAACTCAATACCAGAGCTTTCTTTCTGAGAACAAAACGGTTGCCAGCGGAGCCGCTGATGCCACGATGGTGAAAAATGTTGGTAATAAAATAGCCGCAGCTGTTACCGAATATTTGAAGAAAAACGGGCAGTCAAAGCGTATTAAAGACTACAAATGGGAGTTTAATTTGGTAGACGACCCAACTGTAAATGCTTGGTGCATGAGCGGTGGAAAAGTGGTTTTCTACACAGGAATATTGCCCATAACCAAAGATGAAAAAGGCATAGCGGTAGTAATGGGTCATGAAATTGCACACGCCATTGCGCGCCACGGAAACGAGCGTATGAGCCAAGGCTTGGCAGTGCAAGCTGGTGGAATCGGTCTTGGAGTTGCGTTAAGCGAAAAACCAGAATTGACCAAAAATATATTAATGCAGTCCTTTGGCATTGGCAGTCAACTTGGTATGCTGAAATTTTCAAGATTGCATGAATCTGAAGCAGACAAAATGGGCTTGATATTCATGGCGATGGCTGGTTATAATCCAAACGAGGCTGTAGAATTTTGGAAAAGAATGGCTGCCAACGGTGGCGCATCGCAACCTGAATTTTTAAGCACGCACCCACATGATGATACGCGCATTGCAGATTTAAAGGCTTACATGCCCGAAGCCATGAAATATTACAAAGGCAAATAAGATGACCATCACACTCATTATCACCATTATTGCGATTGCCCTAGCGCTTCTTTTGTTAGAAATATTAGTGGTTCCTGGGGTTGGAATTCCTGGAATTGCAGGTTCGGTAATGTTGGTGATTGGAGTAATTATCGCTTATAAAATTGATGCCTTTACGGGACACGTAACTTTAGGTGCAACTGGACTTATCAGCATTGGCCTAGGTTTCTTGGCCTTCAACAATAAAACTTGGGATAAAATAGCTTCGAAAGGTGAAATAACATCGCGTGTTTCTCACAATGAACTAAGTGTTTTGGTAGGAACAAAAGGCAAAGCAATCAGCCGCTTAAACCCAATTGGAAACGCCATGATCAACGACACGCAATTTGAAGTGAGCACTCGAGGCGAATACATTGACGAGGGCAGCGCCATTGAAGTGCTAAAAGTAGAGTCCAATAAAATAGTTGTAATTCCTGCTTAGTTTAAGCTGAAGCTATACCTTAGAACACTATCTAATTAAACCGATTAAATCAAACATTAATGTCTGAATTTTTGCCCATTCTATTAATTGCCGCAGCCGGATTTATTGGTCTGTGGATCTTCTTCTACTTTGTTCCTGTAGCGCTTTGGTTTCAAGCCATTCTTACTGAAACAAAGGTAAACCTGCTGCAACTCGCATTGATGCGCGTTAGAAAAGTGCCACCAAGCATTATTGTAAATGCGATGATTGCCGCTAAAAAAGCAGGAATCATTCTTTCTATGGATCAGCTTGAAGCACACTTCTTGGCTGGCGGACACGTAAGAAATGTAGTAAACGCGCTTATTTCTGCTGACAAAGCAAACATTCCGCTTGACTTTAATATGGCAACAGCCATTGATCTTGCTGGTAGAGATGTGTTTGAAGCGGTAACCATGAGTGTGAATCCAAAAGTGATTGATACACCGCCAGTGGCTGCTGTGGCAAAAGATGGTATTCAGTTGATTGCAAAAGCAAGGGTTACCGTTCGCGCCAGCATTAAGCAATTGGTTGGTGGTGCTGGTGAAGACACTATTCTTGCTAGAGTTGGTGAAGGAATCGTTACCTCTATTGGTAGTGCTGAAAGCCACAAAAAAGTATTGGAAAATCCAGATTCTATCTCAAAAGTGGTGTTGGCCCGAGGCTTAGATTCTGGTACAGCATTCGAAATTCTGTCGATTGACATTGCTGATGTTGACATAGGAAAAAACATTGGAGCTGCATTGCAAATAGACCAAGCAGAGGCGGACAAAAACATTGCCCAAGCCAAGGCTGAAGAAAGACGCGCCATGGCCGTGGCTCTTGAGCAAGAGATGAAAGCGAAGGCACAGGAAGCACGCGCCAAAGTGATTGAAGCTGAAGCAGAAATTCCAAAAGCAATGGCCGAAGCCTTTAGAAACGGCAATCTTGGTGTAATGGATTATTACAAAATGAAGAACATTCAAGCAGATACTGAAATGCGCGATTCTATTGCAAAACCAGCGCAAAAGTCCAATCCAACTGCTCGTAAAAAGAAAGAAGAGTAGACTTGAAAAAATAAAGACGCTTGAGCGTCAAAGCATAAAAAAAACCCTTGAAGCGACTTAATCACTTCAAGGGTTTTTCAATTTATAGTTATTGCTACTCTTCTGTGGCCAACACAATCGCCTTGAATGAGTCT
>CAZWXC010000458.1:0-3190 GCA_964637935.1 uncultured Flavobacteriales bacterium
AAAACTGCTCTTTGTGGTATGATATATTGTCAGGTAACGCTTTTGCCCATGGTTTATCTAAAATCCAATTGGATAAATAGATAAGCGGAATGGTGTGAAACACGATCATGGTTGCGATACCCACTGCTTCGTGAGAAATGGTTCCTTCAGGACTTTGAATCAGAATGAGCAATACAATACGAAAGAAATTAGCAAGGATAATTAGAACAAAGCTCAAGCTTAAAAACAGGCTCACAATTCCTCTTCTAACCGAGATTCCTAATTGAAAGCTGCGTTGATTCACAATTAAAAGCGTCAACAAAAAACCCGTGATTACAAGCCGTAAACCCATGCAACCAGCATCAACGCTGAATTGAGCTCCGTTATGTATCACTATTGTTGACGCAAAGCCAACAGATTGGTCAAAAAGTGAAATGATTGCTGCCGCCCATTTTGTGATTTCTAATCGGATGTAAAATCCAAAAAGCATAAAGAAACTTCTGGTAATAGGGAGATAGAAAATCAATGCATAGAAAGCCATTTCATTCATTCTACCAAATTTGATCTCGATCAAACTAAAAATGATACTTAACCCAGCGGCCATTGCCCAATATTCTTGACCTAAAACAATGTATAAAGAAGAAAATATGAATGCCGCTAATACGTATCTCCAATCGCCTGTTTTTGAACGATCTATTTTTAAAATGAATGGAAGTAGGAAGATTCCAAACCAAGCTATTTTATCAAATTGTTGCAATGCAGGCCACATAAAAAGTGGCATGCAGGCAACAGTGATCATGATCCAAATCGGTGGCTTTTGTAAGATTGAAAAGGCTTTCATCTAACCTTTTTATTTTGAGAAGATGCTAAACCTAGAAATCAGTAAAAAGGCCAAAACAAGCAGACCAACAATGATCAAAGACCATTCGTGCGGTTCAGGCACCGAACCTGAAGAGCTACTTGGTGATTGCTGCGTGTTTTTCATGCGCTCTACAACTTGTTCTGGGCGTTCGTCAACAGCAACAAACGATGTGAATTCTGTCAATAAACTGTATTTCAATCCTAGATCGGTAATTTCTTCTTTTAGCTCTTCATCTGGCTCTGCGCGATTATAATCGGCTAGCATTTTAATTTTTTGTCGAGCCCATAAATAGCGCAAAGATTGATTTTCGATACTCGGATTTGCTGCGCTTACATCTATCGTTTCATTGAATTTTCCATCAGCATTTTTACCTTTTACAGTAATAGATGCATCGTTGATGGATTTGTATTTTCCAAATAAAACCAGAGGTTTATCTGCAAATAAATCAGGTGAATTTTTTGGAATGACATCATAAACTTTCATACCATCAAACTGAATACGGATATCAGTTAAAACGGGGTTCAAAATCAATTGCTGAAATTCCTTGGCCTTTTTCAATGCTTCGGCTTCGGTGGTGCAGATAAAAGGTTCGCTCATTCCTGCGTGTGCCATGGCTTCTATGATGTATCTATTTGATGAAGTGCCAATACCAAAAGGAAAGAAGTTTGCTTTGCCCAAATTGTCTTCAATGAGTGCTATTGCCTCACGCTCAACAGTTACCAAACCATCGGTTGCAATCACTACTGTTGAAGACCTGCCGTTGTCTTCAAGCATATCTAAGGCTCTTTCAAGGGCAGGCAATACTTCAGTGCCACCGCTGCCATTTTGTTCTTCAATGAATCGAATGGCTTTGTTGATTTCGTTGCTGTTTGCTGACACTAATTCTTCACTATAAACTTCGCTTGAACCTGCAAAAAGCAGCACATTGAAACGGTCTTCAGCATTTAAACCAGATAACAATGATCGCATGAGTTTTTTCGAAACTTCTATCGGAAAGCCATTCATTGAGCCGGAAACGTCAACGATGAAAATATAGTCACGAGGTGGAGTTGCTTTTGCTGCTGGCCTTGCTGGTGGCTGCATCGTGTATAGAAAATAGTTTTCTTCATCACCTTCGAATAGTAATAATCCAGAGGCTATGTTATCACCCGACAATTGGTATCTGAATATATAATCACCATTGTTTTTCGCAGCATTTTCTGGTATTACGGTCGATAATTCGTTCTCAGATTCATATTGGATGCTGGTGTTTGGATGACTCAACCAAAAAGCTTGATTTATTTTCATGCCCGCATTTAGTTTGACGTTCATCGAAAACGTTGGCTCAGCAAACGTTCTTTCTGCTGATTCTGGATTGGTATATGGATTTGCCACCCAAGGATCTTTGCTCGCCATTTCGGCTGTTGCATACCTTGGCCCGACTAAAGTTGGAAATACAAATTCGTAGGTTTTATTGGTTGGGATTAATACTTCGGTGTATTTGAACCGAACCACGATTTCACTTTTCGCCTTGATGTTGGCAACGCTCATTTCGAACACATTCGGCCGATGTTGTTCGAGTAGGGAAGCGGACTTTCCAGCTTCTTTGGCCGTTTCAAATATTTCTTTGGCTTGCTGTTTTTCTTTTATTGTGGCTTGGATAATGGCTCCATTTACTTCCATTTCCATGGCATAAATAGCTGATTGTGTGGAACCTGGAAAAACATAGCGGGTATCTAATGTTAGATCAGATTCGTTGCGATAGCGCTGTTCTACGCTTACTTCTGCTATCACGCCTGCAATAGATACATCAACTTTTGAATTGATGAGCGCAAAACTTTGTGGATTGAAGTTTTCGGGTAGTTCGTTGTCTACAAAAAAGTAAGGCGATTCGGTGGTTTGATCTTGTGCCAAAAGCACATTGCCCACAGAAAGGAGCAGTGAGAAAAACAGTGCGTTTAATTTCATTGAGGTTATTTTCCGAAGCAAACGCATAAGTCAGTTTCAAATTTTATCCCTAACGCACTTTTCTCATTTATTAAGAAAAATAAAATCGGACTTATAACCTCTTGGTAAAGCTTTCTACTCTAGGATACTCTAAAACCTCAATTAAAAAAGAAAGCTAAGCGCTCTTGAATATCGGGTTTACCAATGATATTGCTTGCGTAATCTTCTTGGTATTTAAGATCAATGCGTTTGATGTAGCCTTTTGCCATGGGCATGCAAGCCATCCAAGCTGGAGATGAATAACACTCGTCAAAATCGGCTATGCTAATGATAGTATGATCACCAGTGGTAATAATGCAATGCGAGTAATTGACGCCCATTTCAAATACCTCATTAATGTTGTCTTTTGTGAAGCTAACCACC
>CAZWXC010000459.1:0-3177 GCA_964637935.1 uncultured Flavobacteriales bacterium
CATTCTAGTGTGGTGAGTATGTCTAAAAATGGACGGAAGCTGTACATCTATCGAGTATATAATGGAAATGGAAATATTTATGAATCTGATTTTGAACTCGGTAAAGGCTGGACAGAACCATCTTTAGTTGGGAGTGATGTAAACTCAACACACAATGAATACTTCGCAGCCATTTCTGCAGATGAAAACAAACTCTATTTTGTAAGTGACAGACCAGGCGGTTTAGGTGGAAAAGATATTTGGTACTGTAACAAACTACCCAATGGTGAATGGGGAAAAGCCATAAACATGGGTGCTCCTGTAAATTCACCACAAGATGAAGATGCACCGTTTATACATCCTGATGGCAAGACACTGTATTTCTCATCAAATGGGCATAAAACCATGGGTGGATATGATATTTTCTATTCAAAACTAGATGGTGAAAAATGGGCCGCCCCAACTAACATGGGTTATCCTATCAACACAACTGATAATGATCACTCCTTTATAACTACACCAAGCGGAAAAAGAGCTTACTACTCTTCGCGTGGTGAAAGTAGCTTAGGAAGCACCGATATTTATGTGATCGACTTCAAGCCTGAAGAACGCAATGCACCTGAAGTAGATATGAGCGCCTATGCCGTGCTCAAAGGATTTATTTACGATCCAAGCACTCAAGAAATTCCAGACGACTTGTTCATTACTATTACCAATAATGCTACAAAAGAGGTAGTCGGAAGCGCACATCCAGTAAAAAGAAATGGAACATTCGTTTTCATAATCCCTTCTGGAGATTCATATACAGTAAGTTACAACTTAGAAAGTAACACTATTTATTCTGAAGTGATTGTAATACCTAGCGGTGTAAAATATCAAGAAATCACCAGAGAAATTTACATCTATGGCAAGAAAGACGACTATAATGTGATTGCGCTAGACGAAAAAGTTTTAGGAAAAGTGTTGAAATGGCGCATGCGACTTATTGGTGATTCAAGGTCAGTGACTGTGGGATCAAGAGTATTGTACCTTGATGGAGATGGAAATGTAATAGATACAGTATATGTGAGTAAAGACGGCTATTTCGAATTTAAAAAGCTAACCGCTGAATTCATTTTAAAACCCATCATTGATGACGTAGAAAATCCATCATTATCAATCGAATTAATTAATAATGAAAAGATTGAGCTCGAAATGATCAATATCAATGGCATTTATTACGAAAAAGGAAAAGAGCCAAAGCTGGCTTCCAAAACCAAAGAAGTTGAGCACAAAGCTGAAAAAGAAGTGGTAGCGATTAAAGAAGATTTGCCCAAAAACAAAGAACCATTCTTAAAACCTAGACAGAAAGTAAAACCTGCGCAAAAGGATCAATATGACTGTAATTCAAGTGCCTCGGCCAATGCGAGTTCAGTAACTGTTTATTTAGGATTTAATCAAACCTCAATACCCGAAGATGAACCAGATTTTACTGCAGCGGTGAGCTATCTAGCTCATTATATTAATAATAACAAAACCGGAAAAGTTGAATTGATCGCCAGTGCTTCTGAACTACCAACGAGTCAATTTGCCAGCAATGATGAGCTAGCTGCTGAAAGACTCAAAGCGCTAGAAGCTGCACTGCAAAAGGGTTTGAAAGCTCAAGGCTTAGATATTAACAAGATTTCCACAATTGAGCGAAAATCGGTTGTATGCGGCCCAAGTTATTCACAAAATGCTTTGAGAAGCAAATCTGATTTTATTGAATTTCAATATGTTAGAGTTGTGATCAATTAACATTTTCCTGTTTATAATAAACAAGCATCTGAATCTTCAAGGCATGGAACCAAGGTAGTTTTGTTAAATACCGAAAAAGTTCCATTTCATGAGATACGCAGACCGCATACAGGCGCCAACACAGCCTGGTAAGTACTTTTTTCTGATTGTATTCTTTTCTCTCTTGTTCGCTCTTTCCGCTTTTTCTCAATCTAAGGAGGAGAAAAAGATGCGCATTAAGGCAGTAAAAGCTTTAAATAGTGGCGATTATAACGAAGCTGAAGAATTATATAAAGATCTACTTAAACTCAACCCTGCTAATCCAGATTACAACTACGAAATGGGGTTGGCCATTTTCGAAGCTGGAATTTATCGTGGCAAGTCTGCCCGCTATTTTGAAAGAGCCATTATCAATACCAAATCAGACAGCTTGCCTGATATGTTTTTGTATGCTGGAAGAGCTGAGCAGCACGCTGGTAACTTTGACCTCGCCATCGATTATTACAATACCTACAGAGGATTAATAAGAAAATCTGGTGTAGATGTTAACACCATCGAATTTGACATTCCAAGAGCCATTGAAATGTGTAAAAACGGAAAAGTTCAGTTCGAAAACAGTAAAGACCACATCAAAATTGAAAACATGGGCGAGCGAATTAACACCAAATACGCTGATTATTCGCCTGTGGTGACTTCTGACGAAGGCATGATATTATTTACCAGCCGCAGAAGTAATTCAACTGGGCAAAATATGGCTAATGATCAGAAATATTACGAAGACATCTACTACTCGCTGAACATTGATGGGCAATGGACGCTAGCATCTAATCTTGACACGAGTAACAAGTACATGAGTAATCAGATCAATACCGAAACTCATGATGCCACCATCACTTTTGCTGGAGACGAAACACAGTTATATATCTATCGCGACCTCGATGTTTGGATCAGTACAAAATCTAACGGCCAATGGGGTGCACCGGTAAAAGCAAGCGGCAATATCAATACTACCCGCGGTTTCGAACCATCGGTATTCATCACTCAAGATGAAAAAATCATGTTTGTGGTGAGCGATATTGGTTCTGGTTATGGAGGAAGAGATATTTATATCGCTAAAAAACAAGCTAATGGAGATTGGGGTACACTCAAAAACCTTGGCAAAGGAATCAATACCAAATTTGATGAAGATGCTCCTTTTTTAACTCCTGATGGCAACACCCTATATTTTGCTTCAAATGGCCACAACTCAATGGGTGATTACGATATTTTCAAATCAGTAATTGACGAAAACGGCAACTTTAGTGCTCCTGAAAATTTAGGTCAACCCATCAACACACCGGGTCATGATCGATATTTTGTAACTACAGACAATGGTGCAATTGGCTACTACGCCTCTGATAGAGAAGGTGGTTTTGGCGAAACAGACATCTACCGTATTATACT
>CAZWXC010000460.1:0-3168 GCA_964637935.1 uncultured Flavobacteriales bacterium
AGCATCTATTCGAATAAAATAGATTCCAGCGGCTAACCTGTTCGTTTTCATTTCAACTAATAAGGTTTGCTTGAATTTCTCAGTCACTACTTGCTTTCCGTATGCATCGAGAATTGCAATAGAACCTTCACTGATGGTTTGCTTGAAATCAATGATCACATTTGATAGAGTAGGGTTAGGGTAAATTATTGGTTCAAAGCTTGAACTGAAAGCACTAATGCCAACTGAATTGATAACTACACAACGCGAAGTATCTATACAATTAAGATCAGTGATTTCAACTGCATATTCTCCGTTTGCAGCTGCAATGAACACAGAATCTGTTTCACCTGAAATAGTGCTGTAATTATTGATACAATCTAGCCATTGAAATGTAGCTTCTGTTGCCGTTGCTGTAATTGAAGACCCAGAAACAAGGAGACTGGTATCTACATTATTGATCGTGAGATCAAGCCATACTATAGAATCGCAGCCGTTTGCAGTATTGAGCGTTGATGTGTAAATACCACTTTGAGTATACACGTTTGAATCAACCGCCCAAGTGTAACTTCCGCAAGCTGTTTCAATTATTTCGGTAGAATCAGAGTAGTTTATTGTTAAGTCTAATGTTGCAATTGAGTCACACCCATTTACGTTAGAGAGAGTGTCCAAATAAATTCCTGTAGAAGTATAAGTCTGCGAATTGGCTGGCCAAGTGTAGCTATCACAGGCAGTTTCTGTTTGAGAACCTGCGCTGCTAGAGTTGATAGTCAGGTTCAGCGTTACCACAGAATCACAGTTTGCAGCATTGGTCAAAGTTGTAGTATACGTTCCAGAAGAAGTATAGGTAGTTGAGTTTGCAGGCCAAGTGTAGCTATCACAGGCTATTTCGGTTTGTGAACCTGTGTTGCTCGAATTGATAGTCAAGTTCAAGGTTACCACCGAATCGCAATTAGCCGCATTAGTCAAAGTAGTTGTGTAAACTCCGGTGGAAGTATAAGTCAGTGAGTTCGCAGGCCAAGTGTAGCTGTCACATGCTACTTCAGTTTGAGTGCCCGTATTGCTTGAATTGATGGTCAGGTTCAAGGTTACCACTGAATCACAGTTTGCAGCATTGGTCAAAGTTGTAGTATACGTTCCAGAAGAAGTGTAGGTTGTTGAGTTTGCAGGCCAAGCGTAGCTATCACAGACAGTTTCTGTTTGCGAGCCTGTGTTACTAGAATTGATCGTGAGGTTCAACGTCACTACCGAATCACAGTTCGCAGCATTGGTCAACGTTGTGGTGTACGTTCCACTGGAAGTGTAAGTCTGTGAGTTCGCGGGCCAAGTGTAAGAATCACAAGCCACTTCGGTTTGAGAACCAGTATTACTTGAGTTGATTGTTAAGTTCAAAGTTACCACCGAATCGCAATTAACTGCATTAGTCAAAGTAGTTGTGTAAACTCCTGTGGAAGTGTAAGTCAGTGAGTTCGCAAGCCAGGTGTAAGAATCACAAGCTACTTCAGTTTGAATTCCTGAATTACTAGAATTAACGGTCAAGTTTAAGGTTACTACCGAATCACAGTTCGCTGCGTTTGTTAAGGTGGTTGAATATGTTCCGCTAGACGTATAACTCTGGCCATTAGCGGGCCAAGTGTACGAATCACAAGTTACTTCTGTTTGCGAGCCAGTGTTATTATTGATGGTCAGGTTGAGGGTTACCACTGAATCACAGTTATAAGCATTGGTTAGCGTAGTCGTGTAAGTTCCAGATGTTGTATAAGTTACTGAATTTGCGGGCCATGTATAAGAATCACAAGCTACCTCGCTTTGCGAACCTGTATTGCTTGAATTTATTGTCAAGTTCAAGGTTACAACCGAATCACAGTTGGCTGCATTGGTCAATGTGGTTGTATATGTACCAGTAGATGTATATGTCTGATTATTTGCAGGCCAGGTGTAAGTATCACATGCTACTTCAGTTTGAGTGCCCGTATTGCTTGAATTGATGGTTAAGTTAAGCGTTACCACAGAATCACAATTTGCCGCATTCGTTAATGTCGTGGTATAAGTTCCTGAGGAAGTATAAGTCGTTGCATTAGCTGACCAAGTGAAAGAATCACACGTCACCTCTGTATGCGTACTCATGTTGTTATTAATTGAAAGATTTAGGGTTACTATTGAATCACATCCAAATGCATTGGTTAGCGTAGTAGTGTAAATTCCGGTGGAAGTATAAGTCTGAGCGTTTGCAGGCCATGTGTATGAATCACAAGCTACTTCTGTTTGCGAACCCGTGTTGTTATTGATGGTCAGGTTGAGAGTTATTACAGAATCACAGTTTGCAGCATTAGTCAAAGTTGTAGTGTACATTCCAGAGGAAGTATAAGTGGTTGAGTTAGCTGGCCAGGTATATGAGTCACAAGCCGTTTGAACTTGCGCTGAACTTGTCGAAGTGTTGATAGTCAAGTTGAGTGTCACCACCGAATCACAATTTGCTGTATTGGTCAATATGGTTGTATATATTCCAGAGGAAGTATATGTCTGGTTATTAGCTGGCCAAGTGTAACTATCACAAGCTACTTCAGTTTGCGAACCTGTATTACTTGAGTTGATGGTTAAGTTCAGTGTAATTACCGAATCACAATTTGCCGCATTCGTTAATGTCGTGGTATATGTTCCAGAGGAAGTATAGGTCGTGAAGTTTGCTGGCCAAGTGTAAGAATCGCAAGCGACTTCTGTTTGCGACCCCGTATTGCTATTAATCGTCAGGTTCAGGGTAACAACTGAATCACAATTCTCAGCATTTGTCAATGTTGCTGTATAAATGCCCGAGGAAGTATAAGTCGATGAGTTTGCTGGCCAAGTGTAAGAATCACAAGCTACTTCGGATTGTGAACCTGTATTGCTTGAATTAATAGTTAAGTTCAATGATACTACTGAATCACAATTCGCAGCATTGGTCAACGTTGTCGTATACGTTCCAGAAGAAGTATAAGTCGTTGAATTGGCTGGCCAAGTGTAGCTGTCACATGCTACTTCAGTTTGAGAACCCGTATTGCTTGAATTAATGGTCAAGTTCAAGGTTACCACTGAATCACAGTTTGCGGCATTTGTCAATGTGGTTGTATATGTTCCAGTGGAGGTGTAAGTAGTTGAATTAGCTGGCCACGTGTAGGAGTCACAAGCTACTTCAGATTGTGAACCTGT
>CAZWXC010000461.1:0-3168 GCA_964637935.1 uncultured Flavobacteriales bacterium
ATCTTTCTGGAAGCGGTGCTATGCATCCGATAGCTGAGGCAGCAGGTATCAAAAACGAACTTATCACCATCGAAGGCAGCAATCAGCACGTTGGTTATTTCGCTACTGGAAACCAAACTGAAATTTATTCCACCATTATCGAAAGTTCATCCGCATTTCTTAAAGAAATTATCTGTCCTTTTCCTTCGGCTACAGCCGAAATTGAAACCGCAGATTTGGCGACTTTATTCCCAAATCCTAGTGCTGGTTCTTTTCGTTTTAGTGGCATCAGTAGTCCTACTTACAAATACACTGTAATAGATCAATTGGGCAAAATCCACGCAAGTGGAACGGCCAGAAACGAGCAGGAAATAAACTTAAACCACTTAAGCACCGGAGTTTATTTTGTTAGACTTGAGGTTAAAAATGACGTTAAAACCTTGAAATGGGTCGTTCAGAAATAGATGCAGTTCAAGTGCTTAAAGGCCTGAAAAACAAGAAACTTCCTACTTCACCAAATAAGAAAAAAGGCATAAGATGGTTGCTTGTGGCGAAGCGCTTTTTTATGGTGATTGGTGTCATATTCATGCTTTTAATCGCATTGGCATTTACTGATTATCCATTTTACGCTTACGCAGATTTGGGTTTGGTAGAAGCAAATTATGAGGGTGAACCTGAAGTAATTGTAATGCTCGGTGGCGAAGGAATGCCAAGTGCAGATGGCTTGATGCGTTGCTACATTACGGCTGAAAAAGCGAGTGTCTATAAAAATGCACGTATTGCGATAGCCATTGCAGACAACAAAGAAGATCCTTACGAACTGCAATCATCCAAGTTGATGGCTGAAGAACTCATGTTACGTGGTGTTTCACTGAAAAATTTAATCATTGAAGATCAAGGAACCAATACGCACCAACAAGCGCAATTCTTGTTTCAAGAACTCGATTCTAATCAAAAGCTTTTGATTGTGACCATGCCCGAACATATGACAAGAGCTGTGGCGAGTTTCAAAAATGAGGGATTCAAGTTTGTTGCCGGTTCACCCGTTTTTGAACAGAATATTTCGGAAGAAAATTTGACAAAACCTTTAGAAGAATTCGGCACTCCAAGCTTGGCTTTTAGGTATAATCTCTGGAGCTATTTGCAGTATGAAGTGCGTGTAGCAAGAGAATATACCGCACTGGCATACTACAAGTTACGTGGTTGGATTTAATACAAATCGTTGATATCGCCCAAGCCTTCGCGCACCACTTCAGCTTCGCCATTTGAGCAATCGATGATGGTAGATGCCATTTGATTTCCGTAGCCGCCATCGATCACACAATCTACCAAATGCTCAAACTTTTCGTGAATCAATTCTGGATCGGTTGAGTATTCTATGATATCGTCTTCATCACGAATGGAAGTGGTAACAATTGGATTGCCCAATAGGCGAACAATTTCGCGTGGAATGTTATGATCTGGAATTCTGATACCAATGGTTTTCTTCTTGGCATTGAACATTTTAGGAATGTTGTTGCTCGCTTCTAAAATGAACGTGAACGGACCAGGCAAACCTTTTTTCATCATTTTAAATGACGCATTGTCCACATGCTTTGCATACTCAGAAATATGGCTTAAATCGTAGCAGATGATCGCGAAATTGGCCTTTTCAAGCTTTACACCTTTAATTTTCGCCACGCGTTCTACTGCCTTTTTGTTGGTAATGTCGCACCCAATACCATACACCGTATCGGTTGGATAAATGATTACACCACCATCACGCAAAATCTCAACCACGCGGTCAAGTTCTTTCTGTTGAGGATTTTCGGGATGTATTCTTACCAGCATAATTGTGCATCAAAGTAGCAAAAATAGATGATTCTAAAGGGATTGGTGCATATCAAGCTTTGTTTGAATATTATTGCGCCACAAAGCAATGAACCAATGAAACGAATCGCATTATTTTTTGGCTTGATCTTAAGCCTTTACTCGTTTGCACAAAATGAAGTGCTCACACCCGAAAATTTGTGGAAACTGCAACGTGTTTTCGGTGAGCAAGTTTCGCCTGATGGCAAGACAGTAATTTATACTCAAAAAACGTATGAGCTGGAGAAAAACAGAGGAATGAGTTTTCTCTATTCAGTTCCTGTAGCAGGCGGAGAACCCGAAATGATCAGTGACATAACTACTTCAGTATATGATGCGCAATGGCGTCCAGACGGTAAAAAAATCGGTTACTTAAGTGCACAAAGTGGCAGCATGCAATTGTGGGAAATGAATCCTGATGGAACGGGTGCTACCCAAATTTCAGACTTCGATTTTGACCTTGCCAATTGGCATTATGCGCCCGACATGAAACACATCAGTTTTACGATTGATGTAGAAATGGAAGAGTCATTGGCCAAGAAACATGAAGACTTACCCATGGCAAGCGGCAAAGCTTATGACAATTTAATGTTCAGACATTGGACGCAATGGCACGATTACAAATACAGCCATGTGGCCTATGCCAGCATCGAAAACGGAAAAGTAAACACAACGTTCACTGACATTATGCCGAACGATCGCGCTGATAGTCCGCTTGCGCCATTTGGTGGCGGTGAGCAAATTGCTTGGACAAAAGATGGAAAGAGCATTATTTACGTTTCTAAAAAATTGGTTGGCAAAGACTACGCGGTAAGCACCAACAGTGAATTGTATCAATACAATCTCGAGTCTAAAAACACGATCAACCTTACGCAAGGCAATATGGGTTATGACAATGAGCCTGTGGTTTCGCCAAACGGAGATTACTTGGCTTGGATTGCCATGGAGCGCGATGGTTTTGAAAGCGACAAAAATGTGGTTTGGATTTTAGATCTTAAATCCAGAAAAAAACAAGCACTAACCAAGGAAATTGACCAAAGTTTTGGCGCGCTTTCTTGGAGTGCAGATCAAAAGAAAATATATGCCACCAGCGGAGTTGACGCTACTTTTCAATTGTTTGAATTGAGCCTTGAAGGCAAAGAAGTAGGTGCCATGAAAGTGAGCAGCATGCGCGCTGTAACCAGCGGATCGCACAACATCAATGGTTGTCAAGTTGCTGGAAACGCAATTGTTGGTACAAAAAACAGCATCAGTGCTCCAGCCGAATTATACGCTTGGGACATTAAAACGGGTAAAGAAACCCAGCTTTCTCACGCCAATGACGCCATGATGGGCGACATA
>CAZWXC010000462.1:0-2376 GCA_964637935.1 uncultured Flavobacteriales bacterium
TTTTCACCTGAAAGTGCGATGGATGTTCAGCGTCAAATTGGTGCTGATATCATTATGGCGTTTGACGAATGTCCGCCATATCCTTGCGAAAAGCGTTATGCAGAAAATTCGATGCACATGACGCATCGTTGGCTAAAGCGCTGTTGCGATCATTTTGATGCAACCGAAGGACACTATGGCTACAGCCGAACACTTTTCCCGATTGTTCAAGGCAGTGTATACAAAGATTTGCGCAAGCAAAGTGCAGAATACATTGCATCTATGGAGCGCGAAGGCAACGCCATTGGTGGATTGTCTGTGGGCGAACCGCACGAAATGCTGTATGAAACCACCGAGCTAGTTTGTGGCATTTTACCGAAGGATAAGCCGCGCTATTTGATGGGTGTGGGTACACCCGAAAATATTTTGGAATGCATTGCATTGGGTATTGATATGTTTGATTGCGTAATGCCAACACGCAATGCTCGTCATGGTTTGCTTTACACTTGGAATGGTATTTTGAACATCAAAAACGAAAAGTGGAAACAAGATTATTCTCCTCTTGACGAAACAGGAACTTCATACGTAGACAGCACTTATAACAAAGCTTACGTGCGTCATTTGTTTCAGAGTAAAGAAATGCTTGGGATGCAAATTGCGAGCATTCACAATTTGGCTTTTTACCTAGATTTAGTCACACAAGCGCGTCAGCACATTTTAATAGGCGATTTTACCACTTGGAAAAATAGCGTGATTCCAAAAATCAAGGAGCGTCTGTAAAATGAAGATTCTCGACCTCTATATCATCAAGCGGTTTTTAGCCACGTTTTTCTTCATTTTGGGGATTATCATGGCCATTGCAATGATTTTTGATGTGTCTGAACATATTGACAATTTCGTCAAATACGACACGCCATTTTTTGAGATTATCTGGGATTATTACAAGAATTTCATCTTGTTTTACGGCAATTTATTCAGCCCACTACTTACTTTTTTAGCCGTGATCTTTTTCACTTCACAGCTTGCTAGTCGCACCGAAATAGTGGCAATCTTAAGTTCAGGCGTAAGTTTCAGAAGATTGATGAGACCGTATTTTATTGCGGCAACCGTTCTTGCTTCCATTTCTTTTTACCTCAACAATTATCTGGTTCCGAAAGCAAACCGCGATCGAATTGAATTCGAAAATCAATACATCAATACCTACAGACGCTCGCTAGATATGAGCATTCATAAGCAATTGAAGCCGGGCGAAATGATATATTTCGAAAAGTATAACAACAAGAGTAATATAGGTTATCAGTTTACTTATGAAGTTTGGGAAGGCATTGAATTGAAAGAAAAACTCTTTGCCAGCTACTTAAAATGGGATACTGTTTCCAACAAATGGCGTGTAGAAGATTATTATTTCAGACGTTTTAATAATGGCGTAGAATCTATCGAAGAAGGAAAATCCTTTGACACAACTTATGCTTTCACACCCGATGAGTTTGTCGGAAGAATCGAGGATATACAAATGCTTGATGTCAATGAGTTGGATGAATTTATCGAAAGAGAAAAAATAAAAGGTTCATCAAACGTTCCTTTTTACGAAGTAGAAAAGCACAGCCGAAACGCGCTCCCTTTTTCAACCTACATACTCACAGTAATTGGCGTTGCAATGAGCAGCAGAAAGGTGAGAGGTGGTATAGGCGCCCACATTGCTATGGGTCTAGCATTAGCTGTTACCTACATTTTAGCAATGAAAGTGACAACGGTTTACGCGACCAATGCGGGTTTAAACCCGATAATTGCGGTTTGGATTCCTAACGTAATTTATGGCATCATAGCATTGGTGCTTTATAATCGTGCTCCCAAATAGACCTTTCGCCTTTTAGGTCAATTCGTATCTTCCGCCACAATTATGGTACACGTTCACGAGCCCTTTATTACTAGCGATGCAGTAACCTTTGGTTTGCTAATCAGTTTATTAGCACTCATTTTCTACACATCATCACTCGCGCAATTTAAACGCTTTTACAGCATTATTCCAGGATTGTTGCTGTGCTATTTCTTACCAAGTGTGTTTACCTCGCTCGATATTATTGCGGCAAAATGGTATGATTTGTCTGCTGTTGCTGCTTATTTATCATCGCTTGGTGCGAATGTGCCCACCGATTTTACAGCAAATGATCTGAACGAAATCATTGCACAAATGGGTGTAACCAAAGATGATTTAAGTGGATTTGTAAAGTCGTCAAAGCTCTATTATGTGGCATCGCGCTATTTGTTGCCTTCAAGCTTGGTGCTGCTTACGCTCAGTATCAGTATGAAAGAGTTGGTAAAGCTTGGCTGGAAGGCCATTGCTATGTTTTTAACTGGAACAGTAGGTGTAATTATTGGCGGACCAATAGCTATTTG
>CAZWXC010000462.1:2386-3158 GCA_964637935.1 uncultured Flavobacteriales bacterium
GGGTTTTTTCTTTTATTGCTCCTGATGTAGTTGGTGGTGTTGCACCAAACGAGGTTTGGCGTGGAATGACCACCATTGCTGGCAGTTGGATTGGCGGTGGAGCCAACCAAGCGGCCATGTTCGAAGTGTTTGGAGAAGGAGATAAGCATCTTATTTCTGGTGGGCTTTATTCTAAAATGATCACAGTCGATATTATCGTTGCAGAAGTTTGGATGGCCGCCTTGCTCTTTATGATTGGCAAATCAGATAAAATTGACAGCTTCTTAAATGCAGACAACACTGCGGTTTTAGATTTGAAAAACAAGATGCATGAGTTTAGTCAAAAAGTAGCGCGCATCCCAAGTAGTACAGACCTATATGTAATTCTTGCTATTTGTTTTGGCGCGACAGGTTTGTCACATTTCGCAGCAGATTTCCTCGCTCCGTTTATCAAAGAAAATTTGCCTTCGCTGAGCAAGTTCAGCCTCGATTCGCAGTTTTTCTGGTTGATCGTGATTGCCACTACAATTGGTTTAGTAATGAGCTTTACAAAAGCCAGAAATTATGAAGGCGCTGGCGCAAGTAAAATAGGCAGTGTGTTTATCTACATTTTGGTTGCAACCATTGGTTTGCAAATGAATGTGATGGAAGTATTTGAAGATCCAGCCATATTCTTGGTAGGATTAGTTTGGATGGCGATCCATGTTTTGCTTTTATTCTTGGTTGCAAAATTAATTCGAGCGCCATTTTTCTTTTTGGCAGTAGGTTCAAAGGCGAATATTGGAGGTGCGGC
>CAZWXC010000463.1:0-3157 GCA_964637935.1 uncultured Flavobacteriales bacterium
CCGATTTTAGATCAGATCACTAGAAAATGCCATGTGGAGCAGCTCAATAAGTTCATGTTTAAAATTGTGCTCACCCAAGGTTTGAATCGTCAAATTAGAAGAATGTGCGAGTATTTGGGGTATGAAGTAACCAAGCTAAAGCGAGTAAGAATCATGAATATTAGTTTGGATTTACCTGTGGGCAAATGGCGTGATTTAACTCAAGACGAACTCACCGAGCTCAATCGATTGACAGAAGATTCTGCTAAAACGTTTAATGCTAGTAAATAGGTTTAACCCTCTGTTTGCTAAAGCATTAAGAAAGCAATTCCAGAGCTTAAAAACGAAATGAAAATTCCCCAACAAAGCATTTGAGCGACAAGTTTTCGTTCAATATTTAAATCAGAAAGCAAAATGGCTGGTGTAATCATTGGCGCCATTGCAGCCTCGAAAATGCTGATTTTGAAGATCATTTCGCTCACACCAAAAACACTTACAAATCCCCATATTAAAAAAGGCGCAACAATTAGCTTGTAGCTCAAGCCATAGAGCATGGGTTTGCTAAAATCAAAGTTTACGAACCTTGCTATTTGGAAACCAACCACAATCATAGCCACAGGACTTATGGTTTGCCCGAGTCCGTTGAGCGCGTCAAATAGAAAACCATCAATAAAGTCTTTGGGTATTATCAAGGCGATGATAAGCCCGATGAATGGCGGAAAAGTAAGAATGCGTTTGGCCGAATGAAGGGCATTAAAGGCTCCATCTCTCGAACTAATTAAGTACTGAGCCGCAGTTGCGAATAGGAAAAATGAACCTTGATCGAAAATGACTGCAATAGGCAAGTAATCGCTTCCGAAATAGAAATTGATCAATGGAAACCCGATAAAGGAAGTATTGCCAAGGCCGCTGATAATGGTGAGGGCAATGCGCTGGTCACGGCTGAAATTATCTTTTAAAAACACCATGAAAACTAAGACCGAACCCAAGAAAATAATGAAGGCGGAAAGCACAGGCGCCAGCATTTCTAATCCCATGCTGAGTCGTGGTATTTTAGCCAAGGCCACCGCAGGTAAAGCAATGTAAATGATCCATTTATTTGCCCATGAAATGCGCGCTGTATTGAGAAGGTTGAACCTTGTTAAAAGCGCTCCGACAAGGATAAGTGCGATGAGTATGATCAATTCCATGTGCGGGCGAAAATAGCAGCTAACAATGAGTTAGAATTAGCAAATTCGCAGCTATGAGTGAGACAAGGTTGATTGAAGGAGAAACACTGAGAAATGTGCAGTTTTCGATTCAAAATGCGCCTGCTAGGGAATATGAAAACTGCGTGTTTGAACAATGCAATTTCACTGATACTGACCTTTCGGGTATCGCATTTATTGATTGCAGTTTTGAAGAATGCAACTTTTCGTTGGCAAAACTTTATGACACTTCATTTCAAGAAGCCAACTTCACTAAATGCAAGCTAACGGGTTTAGATTTTAGCGTGTGTAAAAAGTTTCTCTTGTCTTTTAAATTCACGGGCTGTCAGCTTAATTTAGCTTCGTTTTATCAGTTAAAACTGCGCGGACAAAAGTTCATTTCTTGCGATTTGTCTGAAGTAGACTTCACAGAAACAGATCTTCAAAAAGCTGATTTTAGTGATTCAAACTTGAATGGAGCCATCTTCGATAATACGATTGTTGAAAGTGCTGATTTTAGAATGGCGCATTATTTCGCGCTCGATCCGCAGCGCAATTACATTTCTTCAGCCAAGTTTAGCCAAGATAATTTGGTGGGTTTGGTAGTTGGTTTGGATATACAAGTGGAGTAGGGTTTAATGAAATATTACTGTCAATTTATTTCAAATCAATCACATTTACTCGATTATCAATCTTTAGAATAGCCGTAACTCTGCAACATGTCTAGTGAAATAAAAAATCAAGCGGAAATCTTAAGTAAACTGGGGATTGAAGCACTAAATGCCATGCAACTTGAAGCGGAAGAAACGATCAATTCTGGAGCAAATGTGGTGTTGCTTTCACCTACCGGAACTGGAAAAACACTTGCATTTCTGCTTCCGCTGATTCAAAAGCTTGACCCTGAGATTGAACATGTTCAAGCGCTTATTTTAGCTCCATCTCGCGAGCTTGCCTTGCAAATAGAGCAAGTGCTGAAAGACATGGGCACAGGCTTAAAAACCAATGCCGTGTATGGTGGCCGACCAATGACTCAAGACAGGCTTGACTTAAAGCAAGCACCAGCCATTTTGATTGGGACTCCTGGCCGTGTGGCCGATCATTTAAGAAAAGGCAGCGTTTTGCCCGATTATATTTCTCATTTGATTTTAGATGAGTTTGACAAATCGCTCGAAATCGGTTTTGAGTCTGAAATGCGCGAAATCATTGAAACGCTACAAGATGTAAAGCAGCGTATTCTTACTTCCGCTACACAAGAAATTGATGTTCCAGATTTCGTAAAACTCAGTGAACCTAAAGTGTTGAATTACTTGAATCAAGGCATTCAAAAGCTGGAGGTGAAAATCATTGATTCAGAGTTTAAAGACAAGCTACCAGCGTTGGTCATGTTATTAAAACACCTTGGACCTCAACCTGGTATAGTATTCTGCAATTTCAAGGAAAGCATCAATCGAGTAAGCGAGTATTTACTAGAACATGGTATTTCGCATGGTATTTTTTATGGCGGAATGGAGCAAAAAGACCGTGAACGCGCATTGATAAAATTCAGAAATGGCACGCACAATATTTTACTCGCCACAGACCTTGCTGCACGTGGTTTAGATGTCCCTGAAATGAAGTTTATCATTCATTATCATCTTCCGCTTAAAAGCCAAGAGTTTACGCATAGAAACGGCCGTACGGCACGCATGCACAGCGATGGAACGGCCTACGTTTTGGCTTACAGAAAAGAAAATCTTCCAGATTTTATTGAAAAGCTGAACGCTGAAACCATTGATTCTGCCACGCTTGTTCCAAGTACTGAAGAAGCAGCAAAAGAATGGTGTACACTCTTTATTTCTGGAGGAAGAAGAGACAAGATTTCGAAAGGCGACATCGCAGGAATGTTCTTCAAACAAGGAAAACTCAAGAACGAACAATTGGGTGTGATTGAGCTAAAACCAGACTGTGCGTTTGTTTCGGTAGAGAAAAAAGGCGTGAATCAATTGATTAAA
>CAZWXC010000464.1:0-3153 GCA_964637935.1 uncultured Flavobacteriales bacterium
CTGAAGGCATTGCATTTGCGATAAATGCAGCCCATGATGCTGGAATTAGCGTAATGCTAAAGCCACATATTTGGGTGAAGGAGCAAGGTTGGGCTGGCGATTTAAACTATGCTGAATCGGAATGGAAAATTTGGCAGCAAGCTTACAAGAATTACATTCTTCACTATGCTCAATTAAGCGATTCGCTAGATGTGGAAATGTTTTGCATCGGAACCGAAATTCGCAACAGCGTAAAAAAACATCCTGAATTCTGGAAGACGCTTATTGAAGAAGTGCGCATTGTGTATAGCGGAAAGTTGACTTATGCGGCTAATTGGGATAATTATGAAAATGTGACTTTTTGGAGCGAATTAGACTACATCGGTGTAGATGCTTATTTCCCTTTGGATAGTTGTAGAAATGTGGATTATCAAAAGCTACAAAAGGCTATTTCAACTTTAGGCGATCATTTAAAAACTTTTGCTTCGGCTTATGACAAGCAAATTCTGTTTACCGAGTTTGGTTTTAGAAGCGTGGATTATGCCGCTTGGAATCATTGGGAATTGCCAGACGAGCATCAACTAGATGAAGAAAACTTCAATGCTTTAAACCAAGTGAATTGCTACCGAGCCTTTTTTAAAGTGCTTTGGAAACAACCACAATTTGCAGGTGGTTTTGTTTGGAAATGGCATCCAAGCTTGAATGAAAAGCGTTTTTCTAATGATTTCTCGCCTCAAGGAAAACCTGCGGTAGAAATCATAAAGCTTTGGTTTGAAGCTTTTTAATTGCCTTCGTCTTCTTCTTTTTCAGTGTGGTTGTGATTGATTCCCAACTCGTCAAAACTGATGTCGGTAAACTGAGAACTTAGTTTTGATTCAAGTTCTTCGCTTTGCTCTTTGTTCAGGTCAATTACCTTTTGAAAAGCTTCACCAAGCGCGTCAGAAAACTTTTCGAAGTCTTCTTTGTACAAGAAAATCTTGTGTTTTTGATATTGCACGCTGCCATCTTCAAACGTGCGTTTTTTACTCTCGGTGATGGTTAAGTAATAATCATTGCTGCGTGTAGCTCTCACATCAAAAAAGTAGGTTCTCTTTCCCGCTCTTACCGCATTTGCATAAATCTCGTCTCGTTCCTGATTGCCTTGATCTTCCATTCCTCTTTCAGTGTTATCACGTATCCTGACAAATCTAAAGAAATTATGGTTCGAGATACATTAATCGACAATCTTCATTGATTCAAGCTGCTGTTGCTCGTGTATATCGAAATAAACGCCCTTTTTATTGATCAGTGATTGGTGATTTCCTTGCTCGATAATCGCACCATCGTCAAGTACAATTATGTCGTCACAATTCTTTACCGATGACACTCGGTGACTAATAATGATCGTAGTTTTTCCATTCATCAAATCTTTCAGATTGTGGAGAATTTTCTCTTCCGTTTCGGTGTCAACCGCAGAAAGACAATCATCGAAAATTAGAATCTTGGGTTCTTTGATAATAGCACGAGCAATTGAAATACGCTGCTTTTGACCACCACTCAAAGTGATACCGCGCTCGCCAACTCGGGTTTCGAATCCATTAGGGAATCCCACAATGTTGCTATAAACATAAGCATCTTTAGCTGCTTTTTCTACCGCGTTTCGGTCGGTGTCAGCAATCAAAGTGCTGAAAGAAATGTTGTTGCTGATGGTATCAGAAAACAAGAAAACATCTTGCGGAACATACCCAATACTGCTTCGGTAATCATCTAAATTGATCTCTTGAATGCTTTTTCCATCTACTTCAATCGTTCCTTTTTGTACATCATACAGGCGACAAATTAGATTGGCAATGGTAGATTTTCCAGAACCGGTACTGCCAATAATGGCCAAGCTTTTTCCGGGCATTACTTCAAAACTCACATCTCTCAGAGCTTTAACGCCACTGTCAGGATATTCAAAGTTTACGTGATCAAATTTTACATGACCCTTAGTTTCAAAAGCTTCGGTATTTGAATTTTCAATTTCGTTTTCAGCCTTCATGAATTCATTGATGCGTTTTTGACTGGCTGCAGCACGCTGCACGAGTGATGTCACCCAGCCTACAGATGCCACTGGCCACGTAAGCATGTTCACATAAATCACAAATTCGGCAATGTTTCCGGGTGATATTTTACCCTCAATGGTAAGTCTTCCACCGATGTAAATGGTAAGTATGGTTGATAAGCCAATGAGCAAAATCATGGCTGGCATGAATAGCGCATTCACTTTTACTAAGTCAAGACTTGTGTTTTTATAATCGTTGCAATGCTCTGTAAATTCAAATTCTCGTTCAGGTAGGCGATTGTAGGCTTTTATTACACGAATACCACTAAATGCTTCTTGCACAAACGTGCTCAAATCGCTCAACTTGGCTTGCACGCGTTCGCTTTTCTTGTTGATTTGCTTGCTTACCCAATAAATTAAAACCGAAAGAACTGGAAGTGGAGTTAAAACATAAAGCGTCAATTCTGAATTTACGCTCCACATGGTCAAAATCACCATCACAAAAAGCACCACTAAATTGATAGTGTACATGATAGCAGGGCCAATGTACATACGCACTCGACTCACATCTTCGCTAATTCGGTTCATCATGTCGCCAGTGTTGTTTTGCTTGTAAAACGACATGCTCAACTGCTGGTATTTATTGAAAATGTCATTTTTCATGTCAAATTCAATATGGCGGCTCATTACAATAATGGTCTGTCTTGTGAGATAAAGGAAAAAACCTTTTAGCAAGGCTAGAATCAGTGTGAAGCCCGAAAAGAGCAATACGGCCTTTACCAACACTGCTTCATAGTCAGCTCTTAAAGCTCCAGCGTCAAAAATGGAGAAAGTGATAAGTGTATCTTGCACAAAGTCAATAGCATAACGAATAATTTGTGCTGGAAAAATGGCAAACATGTTTGAGATAGCGACAAACACAATTCCGCCAAAAAGGTGCCATCGGTAGTTTTTAAAATGGTAGTTGAGGTATGCTAATTCTTTCATCGTTTCTTATCCTTCCAATACTATGTTTTTGGTCAACTTGTTACGGTAATAACCTCAATGCCTGAGTCTTACTTTTTAATTCGACCAATGCTGTTAATATGACATTGTATATCCTTTTAAAAAAAGAAAAAGCCGCAGCAGTTATTCACTTGCGCAAGCAGCTT
>CAZWXC010000465.1:0-3147 GCA_964637935.1 uncultured Flavobacteriales bacterium
GGTGGTGCATTCTCAGGAAAAGATCCAAGCAAAGTAGACCGTTCTGCGGCTTACGCAACCAGATATATTGCCAAAAATGCTGTTGCTGCTGGTGTAGCTAGCGAAATGCTAGTACAAGTTGCATACGCAATTGGTGTTGCAGAGCCCGTTGGTTTGTATGTGAATACTTACGGTACATCAAACGTGAACATGACCGATGGAGAAATCGCAAGAAAATTGAATGAAATGTTTGATTTGAGACCATTTGGTATTGAGACTAAATTCAACTTAAGAACACCAATTTACAGCGAAACAGCGGCTTACGGTCACATGGGTCGCACGTGTGAAGTAGTTGAGAAATCATTCACTAATGGTGGTGGCGAAACAAAAACGGTTACCGTAAAGCTTTTCCCTTGGGAAGAACTTGATTCAGTAGATACTATCAAAAAAGCTTTCAATATTTAATTAGGTGACTGAACTTCCAACGCTGTTTTACCTCACTACTGAGTTGCCTTTTCCGGCAGATAGTGGTGGAAGAATCAAAACCTTTCGATTATTAAAAGCACTGTCTAAAGAATATAAAGTGCGTCTGTTGTGTGCACATGGTGGTGAACGTACCGATCACATGCATCAGCTAAAAGCCGAAACAGGTTTAGAAAGCATTCAAGCATTTCAAAATCATTTGCCACGGACATTAGGCAATTGGTTTAAAGCTGTGATGACTTCACCAAGCTTTAACGCTTATCGTATTTATTCTAAAGAACTAGAAAACATGGTAAAATGGTCGGCCCAAAAGGCCGACCTTGTCATTTTAGATCATCTTGAGTGCATTGATTTAATCCCGGAAGATTATCGAGGCAAGGTTGTTTATCACAGTCATAATTGTGAATTCAAACTTTGGAATGATTTTAAAAAAACGCTCACAAACCCGTTGGCTAAAATAGCCATTGATTGGGAGCAAGAACGAGTAAAAGTGCTAGAAAGATATGCGATCAACCGTTGCACTTTCACCTTTGCAGCACCTAACGACCAAGCGCTTTTAGAGAAAGAACTCAAGGTGAAACCCGAAAAATTCAGAAATACATTTCATCTTGGAAATGATGTGCTTTTGGATCTTCCTGAAATTGACACCACGAAAAATCCTGCTCGTTTTTTTTATGCAGGCACACTGAGTTGGCAACCAAATACCGATGGTTTAGTGTGGTTTTTGAATGAAGTTTGGCCTAAAATCAGACAAAACAAACCTGATGCTGAATTGGTGGTTTGTGGACGACAACCTACCGTTGAGCTCAACGATTTATTAAAATCAACTACAGGCGTAATTTACAAGGGATTTGTGCCCGACTTAGATGCTGAAATGATGGCTTGCGCTGCAGCAATAGTTCCGTTGCGCTTTGGCAGCGGAATGAAGATCAAAACCTTCGATGCACTTTACCGCGGATTGCCTTTGGTGTGCACCAACGTAGCAGCAGAAGGCATTGAGATTAAGCATCAAGAGCACGCATACATTGTAAACAGTGCAGACGAATTTGCAAACGCGGCACTGCAAGTGCTAAGCAACCGAGAGGTAGCGCATACTATGGCCATGAAGGGCCGCGCCTTGGTGAAAGAAAAGTATACCTACACAGCATTGACTAAGCAAATGATTGCTGATTTGCAGGCAATTTAGATTCTGCTTGATCAAGATTAGATTTCAAGACTAAACAGCGTTATTATTGTGCTATGCGAAACATTCTAATAGCACTTTTACTCTTCCTTGTTGCGTGCAATAAATCCACTCCACCAACCTTGATTCCTGTTGAAAAAACGCTTGAAAATCACCTTCGTGGGCTTTATCAAGTGGATGATAACATTGCTTGGGCAAGTGGCACAAAATGCTCTGTCATTAAAACCATCAATGGTAAAGATTGGACAGATGTTTCAGTAAAAGACACGGCAAACCTCGACTTTAGAGATATTCATGCTTTTAATGAAAATGAAGCTGTAGTGCTAAGCGCTGGAAATGGGGTAGCCATTTTTCACACCGGTGATGGTGGCTCATCTTGGAAACTGGTTTATTCTGACACGAATGCTTCTGTGTTTTTCGATGGAATGGATTTCAACGAACAAGGAATTGGTTTTGCATTTGGTGATCCGATAAATGGCAAAATGCAGCTTTTAAAAAGTGATGATTTTGGAAAGTCTTGGATAACAATTACTCCTGAAAACCAACCCGAATTATTAGAAAATGAAGCTGGTTTTGCGGCAAGCGGAACTGGAATAATTGTTTCTGACAAAGCAATTAAAATTGCCACAGGCGGTGGAGCAAAAAGCCGGATTTTAGTTTCCGAAATAGAAAATTTAGACTGGAAATACTACGATACACCCATAGCTAGTGGTGATGGAACGGGAATTTTCTCCATGTCTTTCATGGATGAATTGAACGGTGTAATAGTTGGTGGAAACTATATTGACAGCACCAATGCAACTTCAAACTGTGCGATTACTAAAGATGGTGGCCAAACTTGGACGCTGATTTCGAACAAAAACCCAAGAGGCTATAGATCTTGTGTTGCAGCTAATCAAAGTGGTTCAGAACTTATTACTTCTGGTAGAACTGGAGTAGAATATTCGTTGGATAATGGGAAAAGCTGGTTAGCGCTGAGCGATCAAGGTTACTATTCCGTAACCATACATGAAAGCGCTGGTTGGGCAGTTGGTCGATATGGAAAAATGGCGAAAATCGAACTATAACGCTCGCTCTATGTTCGAAAACGAAGACTGAATTCCTAGAGAAATCATGAATGAATTAAATGGGCTGAAATTTCGAGAAAATCGATATTGAGCGCTCGAAGTAAATCTTAAATTCCATTCAGGAATCAGAATGTATTGCACATCTGCAATCACATTTGCCACATCTGATCGCATGCCTTGCGTAATGAAATTTCCATATTGAGAAACTTCAAAATCAACATTGGGAAGTTGTTTTGTTGGGTCTTCACCAACATTTTTAGTTTGGGTTGAAAAACCTTTTCGGTAATAAAACGCTTTTAAACCAACATTCCAACGATTTGGTTGCCAAGTAACAGCGGCCATCCATTCTATAAAATTTGACCCTAAAGGATGCGCCAATGGCTGATTCATGTGCGTATAACTCTGACTAGCTGTTCCGTGAGCATATGTGTATGG
>CAZWXC010000466.1:0-3134 GCA_964637935.1 uncultured Flavobacteriales bacterium
TCATTTTTTTAAATCTGTGCTCATACTTGATGAATATATTTTCTTCATTCTTCATTAACTCCATCAAAGCCTCTTCACCTCCGCTCTCAAGCGCTTGTTCACGCTGAAGTCTGGCAATAGAATCTTGGTCCATTGTTGATTTTGCACTATTAGGGGTAACAATTATTTCTTCATCGACTGAGGATACAGAAGTTTCAACAGAGGAAATAGAATGGCATGAAATCAAAAAAACAAATCCTGTAGCGTACTCTAGAAATCTAGTTCTCATAAATGATTAAGCGGTTATTACGATAAACTAAAGATGATATGATGAATTAAAACCATGCAATTTGGTGGATCAAATAGTATCAAGCTATTAGTTTTCGATAATTATAAAATGATGGAATGAATATATATTCTCAATGAGAGCATGCGATTTAAAAATTGCATTGCTTGAGTTGAGCCTGAGTCAAATAAAAAAGACCGCGAAATTGCGCGGTCTCTTTTTACTTAAGAATGTTTTGTCTTTTATCGAACAATTGAAATCAATTTATTGAATCGAATGCTCTCATTTGAAAGTGACAGATTGTAAACCCCAACGGCTAGATTGCTAACATCAAGATTCAGATTTCTAACGTCTGTAAGAGTTTCAGAATAAACCACAGAGCCTTTAGTATCTATAAGTTTCAATTGTGTTGTTCCCGATACTTTTTCGCTGAACTCTAAGTTAACAAAACCATTTGCAGGATTCGGATATATTTTAGCGTATTCTTCAGAGTTTAAATCTTCAACTCCAAGAGGCCAAATTTCAACATACACAGTATCTGAACCAACACAACCAGCTTGATTTGTAACTTCAACCCAGTAGTATCCTGTTTGAGTTACGGGCAACTGTGAGGCTGTAGAACCGCCTTTCCAAAGGTAGCTAGCATAAGAAATCGGAGCAGTATTTAGAGTTACTGTTCCACCATTCTGATTCAAAATACTGTTTCCAATTTCCGGTGTAGGATTTTGAAAATCAGCCTGAACGTTTGCTGTAAGATAAACTGAACAACCATTCGCATCCACTACCTGCACATAATTGCCACCTGTTGGTAAGCTTGTTGCAGAAAAGCCTACTTCGCCATTAGACCAAATTGGTGAATATGGTTCAGAACCGCCTGAAACGACAATTGAAGCTGTTCCAGACAAATCATCTGAACATACATTATTCTCTACTCCATATACTGTACCTAATAATATCGTAGGTTCTTGAATAACAATATTGTTGACTTCAATAGTACATCCAACTGCGTCTTCTGCACTAACAGAATAAACCCCTGGCTCCAATCCTGATAAAGTGGACGTAGACTGACTATTGCTCCATGTGTAAACTATTGGACTAACACCACCGCTAATTCCTGGGTCAATGGTAGCATCGTCAAACCCAAAACAAGAAACATCATCTGCATTTAAATTAGAAACAAATGCGCTTGTTGGTGCATTGATAGTAATCTCATCTGTTGCAAAACATCCACTGGCATCACTAGCGGTTACAGTGTATGTTCCGGCACTCAAGCCTAAAACAGTACTTCCTGTTGACCCATCAGACCAAGAATATAGCAACCCAGTTGAATCAACTGGACAAAAACTCATAAATGACTCACCAGAAGACCAAACGCTAGCATTTCTTCCTGGGTAAACGTATGCTTCTGTACCAGTTGAATTCTCAATTCCCTGTGTAATTGTACCTCCATCAGAAGCGATGCTTGTTGTATGAATTTCAATACAATTAGAAGTTTCAAATAGCTTCAACTGCACAGTTGCAGTTCCTGACGCTGGGCCTGGATAATGAGGTACATCATCAAAATTTACAATTAGCGTTCTATTGGGTGCCGTTCCTATTGTGTAGTAACTAATTTCTCCATCAACACCACTGTTTGGATCCATATCTGCCCAAGAAAGTCCGATCGCATTGTTTGGAGTTGCTGTATTTGGAATTAACTGTGCACCTAGATTGGTATAACCTTGACCAAAACTTACATAACCATTAGAACCAATGTAAAATTCATCATATATATTGCCAAAATATTCAAACTCAAACTCAATTGGCAATGCACCTGTTGTAGCATCATCGCCTAAAGTTACAAGTGTGCCAGTTTGCGACGTATCTGGATTAAAGTTTGCAGAATTTGTATCAGTGAAGTAGCCGCTGAGAGGCGTTCCACCAGAACCTACAACTTCAGCCAAACTTATATCGTAATCACAAATTAGCTGGGTAATTACGGAAGCATTAACAGCAATTGAGTCTGGCTCAACCACTGTGATAAAAGCAGTATCCATGTCACCTACGTTGTCAGTAACAGTAATACTGTAAGTACCTACCCCAACGTTAAACAAAGTATCGTTTGCATTAGAAGATGTTTGACCTGTAGACCAAACCAAACTAAAAGGAGGTGTACCTCCTGCTATTGTGACAGGAATATCTGTAGTAGCACCATAACAACTTGTTGAAATCGTATCGCTAGCTAAAGCAGTTAAGGATGGTACAATATCCAGTCTTAGATTTGGAAAATTGTTATACATGGCAAAAGCTGCTGGAGGAGAAGCAGGATCTGGATTGGTTGCATCACTTCTGTAATACATAGATTGAACATTCGTAGTGTTGGTATGGGGCCACTGAGCAGTGCACGACCAGCCCGATGTATTCTCATCGACCGCGATCACCAAGTTGCTGGTTCCATTCCAACTAAAAGGTGTAGTCAAGGTCATTGTAACCCAATTACCAGCTACTGCTGTTACTGACCCTGAAAAAACTTGAGTCAGCCCAGATAGTGGAACCCAATCTGTTGCAGTTGCAAAACTAGATTGGCTTGTTTCACCTAAGTACAATACCCAATCAGTGGCCCAATTGGCTGTTGTAGTACCGCCATTATCGTAATAAAACGAAACTGAATTAATAGGACCAGCAATAGCGCCAGCTGAAGTCAAATCCGAGACAGTGTAAATCTGTTGAGAATAATTAAAGCCGTAACAAGAATTTATTGGCGTAGTTCCAGCTAGAACGTTGCCGTTGCCAACTGTTACCACTAACTGGGAATACCCCAAACTAGTGAAGAGCACAATAATCAAGAGTGTGTAAATTTTTTTCATGTTTTCAATTAATAGTTTCATCG
>CAZWXC010000467.1:0-3132 GCA_964637935.1 uncultured Flavobacteriales bacterium
GCCAAACGCCACACGGCGAATGGTGTGTTTGGTGCCAAAATGATGTGGAAACATATGGATTGGTTTGCCGAGCAGTTGCGCAATGATCCTGCGAATGCAGGCGTTGGTGCGAACTCGGTCGCCGCAATGCTCGATCACGCTTTTCCCAATCTGAAATACCTATGGGTGCGGCGTCGCGATAAAGTGAAGCAGGCCATCTCCTTGTGTAAGGCGAAGCAGACGAAAGTTTACAACACGATGCAGGAGGACGACGGAGCCAAGACGGACGATGTGGACTTGGTCTATGATTTCGAAAGCATCGATAAAGAGCTAAAGCGCTTTGCAAAAGAAGAGGCAGCCTGGCAGAAATATTTTAGCGAAAATGGAATCTCGCCCTTTGTCATCGAGTATGAAAACTTTGTGAAGAGCTATTCAGAAACGGCGATTGATGCGCTGCGGTTTCTTGGCGTGGATGTTCCCGATGGCTATGAACAACCGAAATCGCACTACCGTAAGCAGGCGGATACGGTGAACGAAGAATGGTATGCGCGCTACCAGTCAGAGGCGTCGAAGCGCTGAGTTTTTTGGTGTGCAGCGCGGATTATTTGCTACGTTGAGCTTATGAAATTCTTCGGATTTATAATGATGTGTTTGGTCGCTGGGTTGATGGTCGCTTGCGAAAGCTCACCGAAGAAGGGTGAAGTGTCGCAGCCTCGCACAGGGAATTGGATCGATGTGCGTACGGCCAAAGAATTCGATGACGGTCATTTGGACGGCGCGGTGCATATCCCGTATGAGGTGATCGGCGATCAAATCGCAGCAGCCGTGCCCGACAAGGATGCCGAAATTCACATTTACTGCCGGACGGGGCGTCGGTCCGGGATCGCGCTGAAGACTCTTGAAGGGATGGGATACACGAATGTGGTGAACGAGGGTGCTTATGCGCGGTTGAAGGGGAGATAGGGCAGGGGGCAAGCAATGTATGCCGCACGTGTCTTGCGGCGGCTCACTCCATGCACAGCATGCTGATATTTCGAATAGCGGATGGTGACCGATCAGATGATGTCGGGCTGTATTTTGGTTCATGCGCGAGCATGCTGGTGTTTTGAAGTGCGGACGATGTCCCGGTAGAGATGTCGGCTGACACATCCGACCTACAGTTTTAAAGTGCGGACTGTGTCCGAGGTGGTGATGTCGGACGACACGTCCGACCTACAGCAATGCTTTGTATTGCGCATTTCAATCTCCGAGTTCCGCGTTCCGACTTCCGCGTTTGATCACTTTTTCTCCACGAACTTATGAATCACGCCGGTGGCGTGGTCGGTGAGGTAGAGTTCGTTGTCGTTGTCGGTGCCGAAGCTGGACACTTGCTTCACCGGTGGCTTGGCGTCGCTCAATACTTGATTGAGATTCATCAATTCGCCGGCTTTGCCATTGCTCTCCTTGAATGCCCACATGTGCGGCTTGTTGTAGTCGGCAAAGATGTAGTACCCCTGCATGGAGGTGATCGATCCCCTGTAAACGTAGCCACCGGTGACGGAGAATCCGCCGGTTGGCGTGTTGTCGTGGAGGTATTCGTAGATGGGGTCGGTGGCACCTTCGGGTTTTGATCCGCCGACGTCATTTTTAGGCGTGGCAATGGAGCCTTCGCGCAAACGCCAGCCGAAGTTCATACCCTTGCCTTTACCTGCGGGGACAATGTTGATTTCTTCGAGCTTGTTTTGTCCAACGTCGCCAATCCAGAAATCTTTGGTCTCAGCATCCCATGAACAACGCCATGGATTGCGCAACCCGCACATCCAGATTTCGTCGCCGAATGGGTTGTCGCTGGGTACGGTGTAGCCTTTATCGCCACTGACATCAATGCGCAACATCTTGCCGAGTAGGGTTTTCATGTCTTGACCGGCGTTCACCGGGTCATTGGCAGCTCCGCCGTCGCCCATGCCGATGTAGAGCATGTTGTCGGGGCCGAAGGCAATGTAACCACCGTTGTGATTGCCGAAGGGTTGCTTGATTTTGAGAAGAATCTCGGCGCTCGATGGCTCGGCTTTGAGTCGGTTGTCTTTCTCAGTGGTCAAGCGAATGATCTCGGTGTCGCCGTCGTTGTTGGTGAGGTTGAGATAGAACAATCCGCTATCGGCGAAGTCGCTGGCGAAGGCGATACCGAGAAGCCCGCGCTCGTTGGAGCTGATCTTAGTTTTGCGTGTGAGGTCGAGGAAGGTGGAAACTTTGTCGCCGGTCGCTTTGTCGATGACGGTGATGCGGCCTTCCTGCTCCATAATCCAGAGGTGTTTGTTTTCTTGTGGCGGGCATCCGACCCAGACAGGGCGCTTGAATCCTTTGGCGATGGGCTCAAGGCGCACTTCGGCATGGAGGGACAGAGACAAGGCGCAGAAGAGGGAGAAAAGGATGAGGGATTTCATAGAAGAGAAGTGACTGATGACTACGACGGAGCATAACGTGTTGCGGGGTATGGAAGGTTTCAAGCAATCGACTTGAAATGATGATTTTGCCACATAAAACCGGCTTTCCGCACTTCAAGTGGCTCGTAGGGTTTTGATACAATAAATCAATATTCCCACAGATTCAGGAACAGCCACAGATTCGGGAAATGCAGAAATCTGCGGCGTTCCTGAATCTGCGGGAATCCCTTTGGGCTCATTTTCGGAGCAGCAATTAATGTGTCTCAATCAGCAAAATGTTAGTATCGGGTCTGACCCGAATGGCATTCCCCTCAAGGAGCTCGGGCGTCTCGCCCGTCTGAGCGGTGTTCGCGGTTCTCTAAAGCTTCCGAACTACCCCTTAAAACAGTGCCATTCTTACTGAACCCAAATTCCCCTGTTGCAGGGCACGGAAGGCTTATCAGAAAATTGCAAGAATCATCTCCTGACCCTTATTTCTGCGAATGGCACGAACTGTCAATTTTGATATTTTTTACCTGACCCCAAATTCCCCAAATTCCCCGCCCGCACCGGATTCAAATCAATGTATTGCGCCATCGTCCGCAGTGCCTCACCATCCTCCACCAGCACGCTTTTGAACCGATCCATCCACAGCGTTCCGCGACGCCCATGACGCTTGTTATACCAGCGCGTAAACCGTTCCTTCACCTCCTTCACATAGCGCGACAGATCACCCATCCGCGCCACGATC
>CAZWXC010000468.1:0-3122 GCA_964637935.1 uncultured Flavobacteriales bacterium
GCGTCGCGCCGAGGTGCATGGTGATGAGCCCGCCCAGCGACGACCCGCCGAGCCTGAGCGAGCTGAAGGCCGGCGAGACCTGGGTGCTGGGCGAAGGCGAGGGCAACGGCACGATCCGTCGCTTCTGGATCACGGTGAGCAATTGGAGCCCGGCCGTGCTGCGTGGCGTGGTGATCGACCAGCAAAAATTGCCCGTGGCTTATGCCAGCGTGTATGTAGAGAATAGCACTTATGGCGTGGCCACCAACGTCAAAGGTGAGTTTGTCATGAACCTCGAAAACGGCACGTATTCACTTGTTTTTCAAGCGGTAGGTTATGAAAAAATCATCAAAGAAATTTCGATAAAAGGCGCCAATCAAAACATTTCGATCACCATGCCTGTGAGTGCTGCGCTTTTGAATACCGTAACCATTGAGGCCGATAGAGAAGATCCTGCCTATCCGATTATTCGCAAAGCAATGGCTGCCCGAAAGCAAAACGACAAAGCTGTGGCCGCTTTTCAGTGCAATGTGTATTCAAAAGTCTCGCTCGAAAAGGAATTTATGGTGCACGATACGCTAGAGCGCAAGGCGCGCGACACGGTAGAAAATACCTTGGCCAAAGAGCGCATGAATTTCATAGAAACCAAGAGCCAGCTCAATTTTGAGCAACCCAACCATTGGAAAGAGATTAAATATGCGGTGCATGATTTGGATGCGAAAAAGCCCATGAACGTGATGCAATTAACGATTGACGGTTATGGTGATGACATAAACTATGGCCAAGAAGCCATCAATAGAACCATGTTTAAGACCAACTTGTCTGAAGCTCGATTCAATTTTTACGAAAGCTTGATGAATTTGCCCAACTTGGGTCAAGTGCCGTTTTCGTCACCTATTGGTGCTTCGGCTTTTTTAAATTATAAGTTTAAACTGATTGAGAATTTTTACGAAGATGGCTTTTGGGTGAACAAAATTGCGGTGGAGCCAAAACGCAAGTTCGCAGCGCTTTTTAGCGGATTTATTTACATCACAGATAGTCTTTACAGTATCAAAGCCGTGGATTTGGAACCCGATAAAACGGAGTTACTATTTTATGATTACATGCGCATTTTTCAAGAATATACTTGGGTAAATGACAGCATTTGGTTGGTAGAGCGCGAAGAGTTTTTTTACGAAACAAAGGATGGTTACGAAACCCAAATTGGTAACACCAACATTGTTTACTCTGATTATAACCTTGCGCCAACGTTTGACAAGCGCTTTTTTGGAAACGAAATCATGCGCATTGAAGATGACGCGTATGAAAAGGACAACCTTTATTGGGATTCCATCAGACCCATTGAGCTAAAAGCCGAAGAAGTGGTTTTCTTGACCGAGCAAGATAGTTTGGACGATTACTATGCTTCGGAAGCATATTTAACCAAAGATGACAGTACAGTAAATCACATTGGTATTTGGGATGTGCTGTTGCAGGGCATTCGTCATCAAAATAGTTTTAAAAAATACGATTGGTTTATTTTTCCGTTGATTCAGCAGTTGAGGCCACTGGGCGTTGGTGGCTACCGACACGTGTTAGGCGGTAGCTATCAAAAAGAGCTATCAAAAGCCACGAAATACCGAGTGTATGGCGAGTTGAATTATGGTTTCACCAACAAAGACTTGAAAGGCGAAATTGGCTTTGATGTGACGTATTTGCCCAAGCGATTTGGCCGCTTTCATGGCGAGTACAGAAACAACTATGTGATGCTGAATACTTATGCCAGCGTTGGAACCATTTTCTCTAGAAGTAACTACGTGCAGGATATTTTCTACTCGTTTGGCCACGATATTGAAATCATTAATGGCGTTTATTTAGATGTTACGCTTGAGTTTGGTGAGAAACTCCCGATTACAGACATCAAACTAAGCAGTTGGAGTGATCAACTTTTTGGTGGATTTAACGAACCTGTCGAGTTTGAAGCTTATCGCGATTTTGGCATTGACGTGAAGCTGAAACTCACACCTTTTCAGAAATACCAGACCAAACCGTATAAAAAAGTGGTGTTGCCAAGCAAATGGCCGAGCATAACGCTTTGGTATAAAAAAGGAATTCCAGGCATATTCGGCAGCAGCTCAAACCTCGATTTTTTAGAGATAAAGGTGGATGATAAGATCCAGTTTGGAACTTGGGGCGAAAGTAAATGGCGTGTGATGGCTGGATCATACTTAAATGACAATACGGTGCGTGTTGCAGATTTCAAGTATTTCAGGCGAAGTGATCCTTATTGGTTTAGCAATCCATTGATGAGTTTTCAGTTGCTTAGGCCAGAAGCAGCAGCCATTTTTACTACAAAGCCCTATTTTCAAGGCAACTTCAAGCATAGTTTTGAAGGTTCGCTGCTCAACAAAGTGCCTTTGGTAAGGCGCGCCAAACTGCAAACTGTGGTAGGCGCAGGCACGCTGTTGTTGGGCGAAAGTAATTTCAAACATGCCGAGTTGTTTGCCGGAGTTGAGCTACCCATTCGTATCAGAAAGCAATTGTTTAAGGTTGGAACTTACTATTCTATCGCGCAAAGCACCGTGACTAATTTTAGTGGGGAGTTCAAATTTGGAATCGATTTTTTCAACGATTTCACCAACAGCTGGTCGTATTAATGATTGGCGACTTATTCTGTTAAAATTCTTTAGGTTTGAGGCCTTCATACCCTCAATTTATGAATCATTTCAAAAACCTTTCGCCACTGGGCATTGTGATCATCTATGTGCTTATTGCCACCGTCTGGTTATTGCTGAGTGATTCTTTGATTGAGTCATTATTTAAGCAAGATGACCCGCTCAGATTTTATGCACATGTTGGTAAGGGTTTTTTCAATGTAGTTTGGACAGCAGCGTTAATTTTTTCATTGACCAAAATCTCTCAAAACAAGCTGAAAGAGTCTCAGAAAACAGAGAAGAATCATTTAGAAAGAGTTAATAATATCTTAGAAAGAATAAGTGATTCTTTTTTGAGTGTGGATGAAACTTGGAGAATTACTTACATAAATAAGCATCTTGAAGTAACTTTTGGCGAACCGGGCGACCGTATAATTGGCAAAAATCTTTGGCAGGCAATTCCAAAATTTGCATCTCCTTCTATTAGGCGCCAATTAGAAACAGCAATGG
>CAZWXC010000469.1:0-3122 GCA_964637935.1 uncultured Flavobacteriales bacterium
ACCCGTTTTTAATTGATTGAAAATAGATTTAACCGTAACTTCTGGGTTTGGTACATTACTCAAAACGCCTGATGTCATCGCAAAATCAAACGATTCAGCCTTGAAAGGAAGGTTGTTAGCATCGGCAATAAAAAAACTGCGATGCTCAATAGCCCCAGAATTTTCGGATCTTTCAATCGCTCTCTTGATCATAGAACGGGAAATATCAATCCCAACAAAGTTGAGCTTCGGATTCATAAGACGCTCTGCACTTCTGCCGTTACCACAGCCCACATCGAGCATGATTCCATCTTTTTTCGATTGAATATCCTTCCAGGTATCAACTATCGTTTGATCAAAAGCTTGCCAAAAAGGCATTCGTTCAAACTGATCATACGTTGTCGTTGCATCTATCGCAAAGTGATCATAATGCTGTCGCTGTGAAACTTGCTGCAGTTGAGTAGAATGCTCATGGGCTGACCTGAACTTTCGTAATTCATACTTTGCAGACAATTGTGCCCATGTGTTTTCATATTGAAGGTCAGGAGGAATTAACTCGCAAATGCCTTCAAACACTGGATAATCGATTGCACACTTTTTACATTTCAAAACTCCATCAAAAATATGTATAGCATTCTCAGAGAAAATTTCAACATCAAAGTCTGTTGACGCTCTACATGACGGGCATTTCAGCAAAATTAAGTGAGACTTAAGCATCTACTCAATATGCATTTACAACTTTGATTACATGACTCACCTCATCCTCAGTAAGCTCTGCAAACATGGGCAACGAAACACAGTGATCTGCCAAATATTCTGCATTAGGAAAATCTCCTTTCTTATAACCAAGGCTCAAGTATGCTTTTTGCAAATGACAAGGCACAGGGTAGTGGAGCGCTGGACTGATTTGATTCTCGTTTAGATAACCAATGAAATGTTCACGATTTTCTACAGTTACAACAAACAAATGATAGACTGAATCTGCAAAATCTGGTTGTAGCTGCATTTTTATCTTTTGGTTCACAATTTCAGTTTGATAGCGTTTGGCTATCAATTTTCTCTGTTCATTCCAATTTTCAATATATTTCATCTTTACGTCAAGGGCGGCACCTTCTAACCCTCCCATGCGCATATTAAACCCAATTTCATCATGGTAATACCTTTCTTTGCTGCCATGGTTCCTTAAGCTATGAAGATGTTCTACAAGTTTTTGGTTTGATGTGGTAATTCCACCACCCTCTCCTGTAGTCCCAAGGTTCTTACCTGGATAAAATGAAAAACAAGCTATTTCGGTCAAACTGCCTGCACGTTTCCCTTTATATCTGGCACCATGTGCTTGAGCACTGTCTTCCATTACCATTATTCTTTTTGGCTCAGCTATGGCTTTGATTTTATCAACATCAAAGGGCTGCCCATATAAATGGACACCAATAATGAGTTTAGTTTTGGCCGTAATTTTTTTCTCAACATCAATAGGATCAATTTCCCATGTATGAGGATCACAATCTGCAAATACAATTTTAGCCCCAACATAGCTCACCGCCCACGCAGTTGCAATGAACGTATTTGCTGGTAAAATAACCTCATCTCCAGCTTTTATGTCAAGTGCAATAAGTGCAAGATGCAAAGCAGAGGTTCCGGAATTGACACCAACTGCATAATCTGTTTCGCAAAAGGCTGCAAATTTATCTTCAAACTTTTGTACAAATGGTCCACCTGAAAAGGCAGTGTTTTTGTACACTTCTTCGAAAGCACTCCAAATTTCAGCTTTAACTTCTGCGTGCTGTCTTTTTAAATCCAAACAAGGAATTGGGTTCATAAATATTTTATAATGTTCTAATAATTTTTGCTGGATTTCCAGCTACAATTGTATTTGCTGGCACGTTTTTAGTAACCACACTTCCAGCTCCTACAATAGCATTCTCGCCTATGGTTACGCCAGCTAATATAGTTACACTAGTACCTATAGATGCACCTTTTTTCACCAATGTTTCAACTAACTCCCAATCTGCATCAGTTTGCATAGAACCATCTAAGTTAATGGCTCTAGGATACATATCATTGATAAATGAAACATTATGACCTATGAAAACTCCGTCTTCTATGTGTACTCCTTCACAAATGAAGGTATGACTAGAAATCTTGCAATTTTTACCAATTGACGCTCCTTTTTGAATTTCTACAAATGTTCCAACTTTTGAAAAATCATCAATCGAACAACCGTATGCGTTTACAAAATCATAAATCTTTACATCCTTACCAACAGAAACGTTGTTTAAACTCTTCTTTGGCTCATTTACAGTAATCAACTCCATTCTATTTGAAAAGATTAACGGCCTTACCACCTTCTTTTAATGAGGTGTCTGCTGCCTCTAACATTTTTACAACGCTAATACCTAATGCACTACTCGACTTAGGCGTTCGAGTTGGGTCTATGATCGAATCACAAAAATCTTTTGCTAAACCAGCTAGAGCTTCTTTCATTTCAATTTTTGGAATATGAATGTCGCCCACTCTGTAGTCTACCAAAATATTGCGTTTATCTTCATCGGATTTAACTTCAAAGCCAGTATCATAAACTTTAATTTTTTCGGTTGGCTCCATATCATTGAAAACAGCCATTTTATTGTCACCGCCTACTAGCATTTGTCTAATTTTTACAGGAGAAGTCCATGAGCAATTAAAGTGTGCAATGAAGTCACTGGCGTAGTTCACGGTCATGTAAGCAATATTTTCAATTCCGTTTGAGGTATGTGAAATTCCAGAAGCCTGAACAGAAACTGGATCTTCGTCAAACAAATGAATTAGTATGGATAAGTCATGTGGGGCTAAGTCCCACAAAACGTTTATGTCTGGCTGTAGCAATCCTAAATTAATTCTTGTTGAATCTAGGTATTGCAATTTTCCTAATTCGCCCGATTTTACAAGGTCTTTTAATTTCTGAACTGCTCCTGTATATAAAAAAGTATGGTCAACCATCAAGCAAAGCCCCTTTTCTTCTGCCTTGGCAATAAGCAATCTACATTCTTCTGAAGTACTAGCCATTGGCTTTTCGAGCAGTACATGTTTGCCCGCATTCAAGGCGGCCATTCCCAATTCAAAATGAGAGAAAACAGGCGTAGCAATAACTACAGCATCTACTT
>CAZWXC010000470.1:0-3118 GCA_964637935.1 uncultured Flavobacteriales bacterium
ACCAATTACACTTATGAGCGAATCAGCTCATTGGGTACATTTAAGTTTATCGATCTGCGCTACGAACCAACCCAATCTGATGGAGAAGATGGATTGTTAGATCTGAGAATAAACCTGACCGAAGCTCCAAAACAGGCACTAACACTAGAAGGCGTAGGCACCAACAGATCTGGGAACCTTGGGGTTTCGACCAGCTTAAATTATAAAAACCGAAATATATTTCATGGTGCTGAGCAATTTGACTTGAAAATTTATGGCGGTGTTGAAGCTCAACGTACCAACAGCAACATCAGTAATGAAAATGTAGATTTCATTACTCGAAACACACCATTCAATACGTATGAAGTCGGGGTTCAAGGAGTGTTAACCATTCCTGATTTTCTTTTCAGACCTAGAAAAAAAGATTTGCCTTGGTTTAAAGAACCAAAAACAAACATTAGTGCTTCCGCAGATAGACAAGTGAGACCTCAGTACGATCGCACACTATTCAACCTTGCGTATCAAATGAACATGCGCATCAGGGCAAAAGACCAACTGATTTTTGCCCCTATCGATTTAAGTGTGATTGAGCTTCAAAAAGACCCTGACTTTGAAGCGCAACTTTTGCGAACCCAAAACTCATTATTAATCAATTCATACAATAACCATATTATTCCAGCAGGCAGATTATCTTATAGCTACACCACTCAAGATTTCACCAACAAGGAAAAAAACTACCATCTGTATAAGGTCAATTTTGAGTCTGCCGGGAATTTAGCACGAGGCGCAGCCTCATTGTTCAACATGACCTACGATAAGGATAGAGACAGTTATATCATTGACAGTATTGCGTTTTCTCAATACATCAAACTTGACGCTGACTATACGCAATACTACATTTTGAATTCTGAAAGTAAGTCCGTTTATCGCGGTATCGCAGGAATTGGAATTCCATTAAAAAACCTGAACACTTTACCGTTTGAACGAAGTTTTTTTGCTGGTGGAGCAAATGATATGCGCGCATGGCAAGCTCGAGGTTTAGGGCCCGGCTCGCTTGCAGATACTGCAACTTATGGTATTGACCAAGTAGGCGAGCTAAAGCTAGAATTGAACCTTGAGTATCGTTTTAAAATAATCAAACAACTTGAAGGTGCTTTGTTTGCTGACATTGGTAACATTTGGTTGTTAAATTACGATCCACAAAGACCTGGAGCTGAGTTTCTTTTTCAATCATTTTATAAAGAATTAGCCATCGGCCCAGGCGCTGGTGTTCGGTTTGATTTTGGATTTTTTGTATTCAGATTAGATGGCGGTCTTCAAGTAAGAGATCCAAGTTTGCCCGAAGGAGAAAAATGGATTTTTGAGCCAAAATCCCTGACCAATCGATATAGAACTGAATCAAATACTTCTCGGGCAGCTAGTGGTTTAACAACAATACCAAAGTGGAAACCAGAATTTACATTCAATCTTGGAATCGGATATCCATTTTAGAAAAGCTCAGTTCTGAAATAAATTGATATAGCTTTGCAGGCTGAACCAAAATGGGACAAGTATGGGTTGGTTTAAAAGAATGACCGAGGGTATTAGAACCCCAACGAAAGAAAAGAAAGAGACTCCAGAAGGACTTTGGTATAAATGCCGCGAATGCAACCATGTTGTAAGTTCCGAAGAACATGCCAGTTCTTTATGGACTTGTGAGAAATGTGGCTATCACGAACGCATCAACTCGTTGAAGTATTTTCAAGTATTGTTTGATAATAATCGCTTCACAGAGCTAAATCCTCATATTATTTCTGGCGATCCATTGAATTTTGAGGACACCAAAAAATATGGTGATCGCTTAGCCTCAACAATTAGGAAAACTGGATTGCATGATGCAGTAAGAACTGGATATGGTGCCATTAATCGTAAAAAAGTGGTCATTGCCTGTATGGATTTCGCTTTTATTGGTGGAAGTATGGGTTCTGTAGTAGGTGAGAAAATTGCGCGTGCAATTGATTACTCCATCGAAAACAACATGCCTTTCATCATGATCAGCAAAAGTGGTGGAGCGCGAATGATGGAAGCTGCATTTTCGTTGATGCAAATGGCAAAAACAAGCGCTAAACTTCACTTGTTGGCCGAGAAAAAAATTCCATATATAAGCTTACTTACCGACCCAACTACGGGTGGAGTAACTGCATCTTTTGCTATGTTGGGCGATTTTAACATTGCCGAACCAGGTGCATTAATCGGTTTTGCAGGACCGCGTGTAGTGAAGGAAACCATTGGTAAAGATCTGCCAAAAGGCTTTCAAACAGCGGAGTTTGTGCTTGAGCATGGCTTCTTAGATTTCATTGTTGAGCGTAAAAATTTGAAAGATAAAATCCATCAGATTATATCTCTCATTAAAAATTAAAATAAGTAATTGGATGACAGAGGTAAATCACTATCTTTGCCGCCCTTAATAAGTAAGATAGCGTAAGCATGTATTTGACTAGCGAAAAAAAACAAGAGATATTCAAGACTCACGGCAAATCAGGAAGTGATTCTGGAACGGCTGAAGGGCAAATTGCACTTTTCACATTTAGAATTGCTCATTTGACTGGGCATTTGAAAGAAAATCGCAAAGACTTCAACACACAACAGGCACTTATCAAATTAGTAGGAAAAAGAAGATCACTTCTAGACTACTTGAAGAATAAGGACATTGAGCGATACAGAAGTATCATTAAAGAGCTCAACTTAAGAAAGTAATTTAATCTATTCAGATAAGGAAAAGGCAATTATAACAATTGCCTTTTTTCGTATCTGAACCTATCGTTTATATATGTTAATTGGACAAAAACAAACAGTTCCTTCGTTAAACGGAGAAGAGATCATCATCGAGACAGGCAAACTAGCCAAACAAGCCGATGGATCTGTGGTAGTAAGACATGGTAACACCATGATTTTAGCTGCCGTTGTAGCAAATAAAGACGCCAAAGAAGGCATCGACTTTTTGCCACTTACGGTCGAATACCGCGAAAAATATTCAGCAACAGGTAAATTCCCTGGTGGTTATTTTAAGCGCGAAGCAAGACCTACCGACAATGAAATTTTAACTGCAAGACTCATCGACCGAGCGCTTCGTCCGCTTTTCCCAGATGATTTTCACGCT
>CAZWXC010000471.1:0-3114 GCA_964637935.1 uncultured Flavobacteriales bacterium
CGCTAACCAATTCAACAAAATTGCAAACCATGTTGCCAAAATCAGAATAGGGATTGTTCTTGCCAAAGATGGAGGTGCGCTTCCGCAGATGGCGCTTCCCGTAAAACTATTCGCTGGTGCGCCTATTGGCAAAGGATCGCAAGCTATGCCTTGGATTCACATTCAAGATGTTGCAAACATGTTTGTGCATGTTCTTGAAAAACAATTGGATGGAATTTACAATGCTGTTGGTCCTGAAAATGCTACAAATGCAGAGTTCATGCAAACCATTGCAGATGTGCTGGACAAACCGATGCTTCTACCAAATGTGCCAGAGTTTATGGTAAAGTTATTATTTGGAGGCAAAGCAGATTTGATAACCAAAGGCGTGAAAATCTCCAGCGAAAAAATCAAGAATACACATTTTGTTTACGAGTATCCAACGCTGAATACTGCGCTTTCAAACCTGTTTTCTAAGTAGAAAAGACTATTTGGTTCGACCCATTAAGTATTGCACCAAGGCTTTCAATTCTTGTTTGATGTTTTCCTTGCCATCAATTTGCGCAAGACCATTCATAGCCGTTGATGATAAAGCTTCTATTGCAATATGAGCATCTTGCTCAATATTTAACGCTTTGTAAAGCTCAAGAACTGTTTTCACTCTTCTGTCAAAATCGCTGTCGGCATAGGCATCTAGCAGCGCTTTATGTTGTGTTGAGTTTGCTTTTTCTAGCGCACGAACAGTAAGCCAAGTGCGCTTTCCTTCAATGATATCACCGCCAATTTTTTTTCCAAAATCAGCCTGAGAACCAAAAGCATCTAAATAATCATCTCTGATTTGGAACGCCAAACCTATGTTTTCAGCAAACACCTTTATTTGGTCTAAATCGACCTGATTTGCACCAGCAACTTTAGCTCCTATCTGCATGGCTGCAGTAAGAAGAACAGCTGTTTTCAAACGAATCATTTCGATATATTGAGTCATAAACACTTCATCGGCATGCGCCAAATCCATGTCATATTGTTGCCCTTCGCACACCTCTAAAGCCGTAGCCGAGAAAATTTTAAATAATGTAGGCAAGTGTTCGGAGTTGGTTTCAGCCAATAGCTGATATGCCAAAACCATCATTCCATCGCCACTTAAAATGGCAACATTATCATCCCACTTTTTGTGAACAGTTGGCGTATTTCTGCGCACATCTGCTCGGTCCATAATATCATCATGTACCAATGTAAAATTGTGAAACACCTCAACAGCTAAAGCTTGTGGCAAAGCCAATTTAGCTTCAGCACCAAAAAGTTCTGCGCCAAGCAGTGTAAGAATAGGTCTTATACGCTTGCCACCCAAAGCAAGAATATATTGCATGGGTGCATAAAGCTTTGTCGGATTTTTTGGAAGAGGAATATCGATCAGGCCTTTTTCGATCATTTGCCTGAGCACTGCAATGTGATTGTCTGGCATCTATTTTTTAATCAGATTCATCAAATACTCGCCATAGCCGCTTTTCACTAAAGGTCTGGCAAGTTCTTCTAACTGATGAGCAGAAATATAGTTCATTCGGTAAGCAACTTCTTCAATGCAACCAATCTTCAAACCTTGACGTTCTTCTATTACTTGAACGTATTGTCCGGCTTGCATTAGCGAAGGAAAAGTACCCGTATCAAGCCATGCATAGCCACGCCCCATTACTCTTACTTCTAATTCGCCCATCTCTAAATAGCGCTTGTTTACATCTGTGATTTCGTATTCTCCACGTGGGCTCGGCTCTAGCTTCTCAGCAATTTCTACTACTCTATTGTCATAGAAATAAAGACCTGGAACAGCATAATTTGATTTCGGAACTTTTGGTTTTTCTTCTAAAGAAATTGCTCGGTTTTCAGCATCAAACTCAACTACCCCATAACGTTCAGGATCAGTAACGTGATAAGCAAAAACAACTCCTCCTTTTGGGTCAGAAGCCGACTGAGCAAGCTTGTGCAATGCGTGACCGTAAAAAATATTATCGCCCAAAATCAGCGCTACTGAATCACTACCAATAAACTCTTTGCCCAACACAAAAGCTTGCGCCAAACCATTCGGAACTTCTTGAACCTTGTATGAAAATGAGCAACCTATTTGTGAACCATCACCTAGTAATCGTTCAAAATTTCCGATGTCTTGAGGTGTAGAAATAATCAATATTTCTTTGATTCCAGCCATCATCAAAACAGATAACGGATAGTAAATCATTGGTTTGTCATACACAGGCAAAAGCTGCTTGCTCGTAGCAAGTGTAAGTGGATGCAGTCTTGTACCTGAGCCACCGGCTAAAATAATTCCTTTCATAAGTTAGCTTTCTGTTTTGGTTCCTTCTTCAAAGTCAAGATCATCAATTTCAAGGTCGTCTTCTTCATCCAAAATGGTCAAAAACGGCTCTTGAAAACTCTTGGTAATCATTCTTTTTTCGAATGATAAAAGGAAAGATGGAAGTAAAATTAAATTGGCAAACATGGCTACAAGTAAGGTTAAAGAAACCAATACGCCAAGTGCTTGTGTACCACCAAACTGTGAAGAATCAAAAACACTAAACCCGAAAAAGAGGATAATTGAAGTGTAAACCATACTCACACCTGTATCGGCTAGTGCCTTTCTCACACTTTCTCCAATGTCGTTGCCTGTATTTTTCAGTTCTTGTCTATACTTTGCCAAGAAATGGATGGTGTCGTCTACTGAAATTCCAAAAGCGATACTAAATACCAAAAGTGTAGATGGCTTGATTGCTATTCCAAAGTATCCCATTACTGCTGCAGTAAAAAGCAGAGGAATCAGGTTGGTAACAACCGAAACAACAATCATTCTGAAAGAACTAAAAACCAAGGCCATGAGCATGGCAACAATAACAATGGCAATACTCAAACTGATAAATAAGTTTCGAACCAAGTAGTTTGTTCCTTCAAGAAAGGTGACACTTGGTCCAGTAAACACTAAATCTGTGTAGGTTTCCTTCAATGAAGACTTAAGCAAAGCCAGATTCTGTGAACCCGACTCAAACGTTAATGCTTTCAAGTCAATTTCAGTGGTGGAGTCCTCAGCCGAGAGTTCAGAGATCAAAGTGCGCTTTGCAGCGGCATTTCTGCTTAGTACATAACCCGCAA
>CAZWXC010000472.1:0-3112 GCA_964637935.1 uncultured Flavobacteriales bacterium
CTTCTTCTTCTACACTAGACTTAGTGGGGCTTTTGAAATCACTCAAAAGGCCATTGTAATCAAAATCACCCTTTTTATAAGACTCTGTAGCTTCATATTTAATATCATGTACCGAATAAGTGTAATTCTTCTTGTCGCAATTCATCGAAATCTGAAACTTCAATTTGCGTTTTGTGTGCGTTCGACTTACACTAAAATGCGCTTCTGGCATTTCATGCTCCACATCAATCAAAAGGATGTCTTTATTCTGCGGATCTATATAAGCGCGAGCCTTGTCGTCTGCAAAATGGGTCTCGCCCCAGTATTGCAAACGCTCTAAAAGCTCGCCTGTGCCAGCACGATCTACTTCTGCGTCTGCCTTGTATTCGTATTGCTTATCGTCATTGCTAGGAATGTGCGAAAACTTGGGGATTTGAGCAGTTACCAATGTTGATGCTGCTAAAGCGGCTATTGCTAGCGTATATCTCAATTTCATAATTATCCGAATTTAGTTTCGAAAGCCTTCATTACCTCTACCAAGGTTTGAACGCTGTCTAAAGGTAATGCATTGTACATACTTGCTCTGAAACCACCAACAGAACGGTGCCCTTTCAAACCAGAGATATTTGCCTGTTTACACATGTCTAAGAATGAGGCTTCAAGGTCTTCGCTCAAGCCATCGGACAATAAGAAACATGCATTCATGTTTGATCTATCTTCAGCAGCTGCAGTGCCTTTAAACATTCCGTTGCGATCGATTTCATTGTAAATGGTTGCAGCTTTTTCATCATTTCTACGACCTATTTCTTTCAAGCCTAAAGATTTTATCCAACGCAATACCAACATGCTTACATACACCGAAAACACTGGTGGTGTATTGAACATTGATTCTTTCTCAACATGTGTTTTCAAGTTCATCATGGTTGGCATTTTAAGTGGCGAACGACCTAAAACATCTTTTTTCACAATGTAAACTGTAGCACCAGCTGGACCCATATTTTTCTGAGCTCCACCATAAATCAAATCAAACTTTGTAGCGTCAATTTCTTTGCTGAAAATATCAGAAGACATGTCGCACACCAACGGAATATTTACATCTGGAAATGCTTTGAATTGTGTACCAAAAATGGTGTTGTTTGATGTGAAGTGCAGGTAATCTGCATCTGCAGGAACCGTGTATTCTTTAGGAATATATCCGAAATTCTTCTCTTCAGATGATGCAATCACATTTACATCGCTTAAAAACTTAGCCTCTTTGATAGCGCTTTTAGCCCAAGTACCAGTGTTAATGTAAGCCGATTTACCGTTTGCACCAGCCATATTGTAGGCTGAAATCAAAAAGCCAAGACTTGCACCACCTTGCAAAAACAACACTTCATAATCGTCACCAAGACCGTAAATTTCTTTTACTAAAGCTCTTGCTTCTTCCATTACAGCTACGAAGTCTTTGCTTCTGTGACTCATTTCGAGCAGCGACAAACCGCTACCGTTAAATTCTATTACTGCTTTAGATGCTTCTTCGAAAACTTCTTTTGGAAGTATGCTTGGTCCTGCACTGAAATTGTGAACTCTTGACATGTTGAATTTGAATTTATTTGATGGCGAAATTGTGAAAATTTTATGTGACAAAAAACCTCTTAAACTAAGGCTTACAATTTATTCATGAACATTGCAGCTATATGCGGTCTGCACTATGGCACCAAAGCGGCAGTGGTCAAACAAATTGTAGTTTGTACACTATCTAAATTTTCGGTTTTAAAAGAGATTAAATCGACTAACATTTCACCTTCACCAATTAGGCTTTCGCCCGCGTTTGTGGCAATAATGACTTCAAACCTAGTTTGCGAGTTGAATTGAAACACGTAACCCACATTTGTTTGTAATCGATCTGGTGAAGATGAATCAACCGTTAACTGCAATGAAATTGCCTGTTCTTGAGTTCCACATTTTTGTTTTCCAGCATAGTTGCCTTCATATTTCAAAAGCACACTTTTGTTGCAGGCATCGCCAGAATACCAAACATCGCATTCGCATACTTTTTTAATGCAGGTGCCATTTTCGCAACCAGCAGGGCATCTGTTGCAGGCACTAATTGCTAAAGCAGTAAAAAACAAAATGGCGGATAAAACAATCGATTGTCTCACCCGCCAAATGTAGCTTTCGTTTCGAACGTTTTGTGTTAAGCCACTAATTCTGCTAGCTCTCGCTGAATGCTAACTTGTTTGTCTTCATTGTACCACTTTTGAAGTTCAGCGACTAATTCATCGTGCGAAATTTTTGGTTCCGGTGCGTTTTTATGGTCAAGCACATATTGCTGAAGCTCAGTTGGTCTTGGTCCCCACACAAATTTCACACTCCAATCATTCTTGTTCAACGCAACGATGATTGGAATAGACCGACCACCATTTGTTAAATGAGCATCAATCAAATCGGTGTTTTCGTCTCTTAAAACCACTTTTACTTCAACTCCAGAAACTTCGCTCAATTTTGTAAAAACAGGCACTATTTGAGCCGCATCTCCGCACCAAGATTCGGTGATGATTAAAAAACCAAGTTCATCCTTTTTTGCTTCAAGCAACGCTTTCAAGCCATCGTTCACTTTAGAGGTTTTGTGAATGCGATGCATACGCTGCTGGTTCAATTTTGTAAAATGAACCAATGCTTCCATCTGATTTGGACCGCTCGTTTTTCCCTCATTCACAAGGTTTTCGACCAATGAATAGTATTCATTTGCGGTCATGCCTTTTTCCCAATATGCTTTGTAATCCATGATAATTATTCTAATGAAAGCCTGACGATTAAGTCATGAAATCCTTTCTTGGCAAAGATCAAAACTCTGAAACATTTGGCACTTGACAGAAGATGTTTTTACTCACTTTATAACATCAAAAAGGCAGATTTTGCTCATTTCAGGCCATCATTGCTTAAAAAGCACCAAACTCTATATTCGCGGCCAAATTGAGGATATGAGAAGTTGGAAACTCTTAGCCGTAGCGGCATTACTACCTATTAGCGCATATACACAGCAAACCGAAGAACTGAAGGAAGTGATTGTTTCGGACAATAGAATTCAAGTACCACTTTCTGAAACCAGCAGAAATATTGTGGTCATCAGTCAAAAAGACATTGAAAA
>CAZWXC010000473.1:0-3102 GCA_964637935.1 uncultured Flavobacteriales bacterium
TCTTCTACCATGATCGCAACCTTGTCTAGTATTTCGTTTGGTTTTATCAAGCTATACTCACGAACTGCACGATTTAAGGCATTGCTGCAAACCACGCTTACCATTGCGCCCGGAACACCATGGCCAGTGCAATCTGCAGCGGCAAATAGTACAATTTTTTCTTCAAGGTCTTCAGGGTTTATCGCTGTTTCTAACCAGTAGAAATCTCCTGCAACAATGTCTTTGGGCAGGTAGGTAATGAATGATTGTGGTAAGTTCCAGAAGAATCTTTTATTCGAAGGTAAAATAGCATCTTGGATACGTTTTGCATAGTTGATGCTGTCAATGATTTCTTTGTTTTTTTCCTCTAGCATTGAACTAGCTTTTTTTATTTCAGCTGTTCTTCTGACTACAATGTTTTCGAGTCTTTCCTTCTGATTTTGTGTGATTTTATTGATCGATTCTAGGTGTACGTATGCTTCTTTTTGAGCTTCTTCTTTTTCAGCTTGAATTTGCCGGTACCTGCCAGCCATGGCCATGGATAAAAATATTACCTCGCCAGCCGATCCAAGTTTTATGGCATTGTCACTCAAAAATTCGTTAAAGTATAGCCCAAGGTTAGCAGCAATGAATAAAATTCCTCCGTTAAGAACACTTACAAAGGCGATAGTGAAAAGTAAGTTTAACTCTTTTCCCTTAATGGCTTTATAACCAATACCGCCTAGAATGAGTAGGAGGGAAAGTAACGCTCCAACATTTACAATTGGAAACGTGATTTCGTACAAAAAACCTGAAGTCATTGCCATAAAAAAGCAAGTAGTCACAATTGAACCCACGGTGTAATACATGACTCTAAAGGATTTTGGAAATGTTTTAATATCCAAGAATTTTGCAGCATAAATCATCAACAGCATGACTGAACTTGCTGAAAATATCAAGACTGAGTGATTTGCCAACCATGGAAAAGAGGGCCATATGTTTTGAAATGCAATTCCGTCAAGCGAAGCTTGCATAAAAATCAGGCTGAAAATGTAAAGAACATAATAGGTATATACTTCCTGCTTCATTACACGAGCAATAAAACTGAAAATTAGAAGTACGGTAATCAATAGACCATAATAACCACCCAAGAATTGATTTTCTCTTTGGCTAAAAGCGCTAAAAGCTTCAATTTTCCAGAGTTTCATTTGGGCATTAATTACTTCTCCATCACTTTTCATTTTTACAAAAAAGGTCACTTTATCTTTGTGAGGAATGGTAACTTGAAATGCAATTCTGCGCTGGCGTACAGGTCTACTCTCGAAAGGTATTTCATCACCTGATTTTTCCATTTGAATCAATTCTCCGCTTGAATTCATTACATAGAGTTCTACCACATTGGTAATAGGGCGAGCACATTCTAAGAAAAATTGGGTTTCTTCCGAATTATTCACGAAGTGACTTCGCATCCAATAGGTACCAGTTGTAAAATCAATGGTTCTGATTGGTCCACCAATAGCTGTAAAAGCTGAATCATACTTACCTAGGTTGATGTTGATAAAGCGCCAGTCTTCGTTAGTGTCTTTGGCAATATCTGCGAAATTTCCTAAGTGAATAAATCCATCGTTATGAAAATTTGTTTGGTTAGGGAATTCGGGTATTTGGCTTGCTTGATTATTCTTCGTTGGAAAAAGAATTGAAATGCAAACGAAGAACAGTGATAGGGTCGTGAACTTCATTTTTTAAGTTTTATATTATTTCATTCAACTCAAATTGGGGGCTTTGGTTTATTATGAAAATTTCAATTTTAAAGTGATACTTTTTAGTATTTGATGGTGTAGTACGAAGGTTTATTAATTTTCGGTTTTTGTTTTTCATCAAAATGCCCAGATTCGAGCAAATTTGTTGTAAGTAACGCGGTTTGTGTAACGAGTGAATTAAAACATTGAATTAAAACACCTTTTTTTCTAACACCAAACTTGATTCAATAAAGGCTTCGGTAAAAGAAAATAGTTGGATTTAAACTCTAACCCCAATTACACAGACATCATCAATCTGTTCTAAATCACCTCGCCAGTTTTCAAAGTAATTGTCAATAGTTTGATGTTGCTCTTCCATCGTATTATCTCGGATAGAAAGTAACAACTCTTTAAAAGCTTTAGCCTTAAGCTTTTTACCTTTTTCTCCGCCAAACTGATCTGGGAAACCATCACTGAATAGGTAAAAGGTGTCACCTTTTTCAAGCTGGAAAACATGATTTTCATATTTTTTGGCCAAAGCATATTTACCGATGGGTTGTTTAGTTGCCTTTATCTCTAGCAAAGGTGATTCAGAATTTCTTTTATTAATCCAAAGCGGATTATTTGCGCCAGCATATTGCAATTCGTATGTCTTTAAATTGATACTGCACATGGCTATGTCCATTCCGTCTTTCACATCTTCTTCACTTTTCGAAAACTGATCGACAACCAATTCTAGGGTTTTGTCTAATATTTTGGATGGAACTGTTTCTCCAAATTCCCTCACTGCTTTGTTTAAAGCATTGGAACAAACTACACTTACCATTGCTCCAGGCACACCATGACCTGTGCAATCTGCCACAGCAATGATTACAACGTCATCGATTTGATCAAACCAATAGAAATCACCGGCAACTATGTCTTTTGGTTTATATAGAATAAAACATTCTTTTAGATGTTCTTTCATCAATTTAGTTGAAGGTAATATGGCTTCTTGGATACGTTTTGCGTAAGTAATACTTGATAATATTTCAGTGTTTTTATGCTCTATGATGTTTTTTTGGTGACGAATTTCTTCGGTTCGTTTGTGTACCTCATTCTCCAACATTTGTTTGTCAGCGATAAGTTTTTTGGTTCGTGCTCTCACATACATAATTATTAAAGAAGCACTTAGAGCCACAAGGATCAAATAGAACCACCATTTTTTCCAGAATGGTTTCAAAATGGTAAAACTCACTGTTGCTAAATCTTCATAACTCCAAATGCCTTCATCAGTTTTCGCTTTTACTTTAAAGACATAGTTACCAGGTGGAAGGCTAGAGTAGTTGGCAATCAAGTTTTTAGTATCGTATGACCAATGATTGTCAAACCCTTCAAGAATGTATTTGTAGGTGATGCTTTCTGG
>CAZWXC010000474.1:0-3098 GCA_964637935.1 uncultured Flavobacteriales bacterium
TATTCCTTGTCCTTAAAAACATTTTTAACCAATGTTGTCTTGCCCGATTGACGAGGACCAACAACTGCTATGGCTTTAAAGTAGCCCGCTAATTCTTTTAGTTTTTGATATGCTATTCGGTCAATCATTTCACAAAAGTGGAAAAATTTGGAATCAGATTCCAAATTTTTCCACTTTATTTAGTTAAAATAATGAATAACAATTGTTTGTATTTTTGAAATATACTCGGATTTCGATGAAAATCGATCCAAACGTTAGGTGTTCTCATATTCTTTTTTCTCTTGTCTCCTGTCTTTAATCTCTTAACCAAAGTCTTGATACTCCAACTCAAATCTCACTACTATTTATTACCCTTGAATTATGAATTCACTATCTGCTGAAATTGTAACTGAATTAACCGCCATTGTTGGTGCCAATGCGGTCTTCTTAGATGAAGAAACACGCGTAGAATACGGCCACGATTACACCGAAGACCTCTCATTTCCGCCAGCGGTGGTTTTGAAGCCAGGAAAGGTGGAGCAAATTTCTGCAATTATGAAATTGGCAAGTGATCGCCTGATTCCTGTGACTCCAATTGGTGCTAGAACTGGACTTAGCGGTGGAGCACTTTCTATTAATGGCGGCATCGGACTCAGTATGGAACGCTTTAATCGCATTCTATCTATTGATGAGAATAACCTTCAAGCTACTGTAGAGCCTGGAGTTATTACTCAAGTTTTTCAAGAAGCAGTAAAAGAAAAAGGTTTGATGTATCCGCCAGATCCGGCAAGTAAAGGCAGTTGCTTTATTGGTGGCAACGTGTCCGAAAATTCTGGTGGACCAAAAGCGGTGAAATATGGTGTGACCAAAGATTATGTACTCAACCTAGAAATGGTACTGCCAAGTGGAGAAGTGATTTGGACAGGTGCCAACACCTTAAAGAATAGTACGGGATATAATCTCACCCAACTGATGATTGGCAGTGAAGGCACACTTGGTATCATTACTAAAATTGTGATGCGTTTGATTCCGCATCCAACGCATGATTTATTGATGCTGGTTCCTTTCGCTTCAGCGGAAAATGCTTGTGCAGCGGTAAGTGCCATTTTTAAAGCTGGAATTACGCCATCGGGCATGGAATTTATGGAGCGTGATGCCATCATATACGCAGCAGATTTTATCGATGAAGAACCGATGCATCTGTCGGCAACAGATCAAGCACATTTGTTGATAGAAGTGGATGGCAACAACCTCGAATCTTTAATGGCTGATTGCGAAGTGATTTCGGATGTGGTTGCAAAATTTGATTGCGGTGAAGTTTTGTTTGCCGAAGATCAGGCCCAAAAAGACCAGTTGTGGAAACTTCGCAGAAAAGTAGGTGAGGCTGTAAAAGCGCAATCCATTTACAAAGAAGAAGACACAGTTGTGCCACGTTTCGAACTTCCACGTTTGCTAAAAGCAGTAAAAGAAGTCGGGAAACTCTATGGTTTTAGAAGCGTATGCTATGGCCATGCAGGCGATGGAAACTTGCATGTGAATATTCTTCGTGACGAAATGTGCGAAGAAGATTGGAACAAAACCGTGAAAGTAGGAGTGAGGGAACTTTTCGAACGAGTTAAGAAAATGGGTGGTACCATTTCGGGTGAACACGGCATAGGCTTGGTTCAAAAAGACTACATGGACATCATGTTTTCTGAAAGCCATTTAGATCTGATGCGCAACATCAAGAAAGTCTTTGACCCGAGCGGGATTTTGAATCCTGGGAAGATTTTTTGATAAAGCAGATCACGGCTGAGCCTGACTGAAGCGTTCAGCCTTTTAAGTTTCAAAAGATTCAATATGACGTTATAAGCAAATCAAACCATAGTTTTGTCCTAACCCGTTAGTGAAAAATAAAAATGCGAAAAGTCTTAGGTATTCTGTTAATGTTGATTGCTCAGCTTGGCTACTGCCAGTTTCCAGCTGTTGTTACTCAAGCCAATCTCGGAAATAGTGGTCTTAGAATTAAAGGTTATCAATTGAATGAACAGTTAGGGCATTCGATTGCAAATGCTGGAGACTTTAACGATGATGGTTACGAGGATTTGGTAATATCAGCTGTAGGTTCTGATAGGTTCTATATAGTTTATGGAGATGATAGTTTGAGTGGTGTATTCAATCTAAGTTCAATAGATAGCTCTTCAGGATTGATTATCGAATATCCAGGTCAATTGCTTAGTTCTGTAAATCAAAGAGAACGTTTTGTTTCCGCTGCAGGAGATATAAATGGCGATGGTGTGGCGGATGTCTTGCTTAGCCCGCCTCCATTTCGGGATTCCGTCCGTGTTTTGTTTGGTCGAGACTCTACTTGGTCCACTTTTGAAATTGATTCTATGGCTGCTGGAGATGGTATTATTTTTAACAGGGAGATGAGCTCAACATATCCTCACAATTTCGGTTACAGCGTTGCTGGTGGTGATTTCAATGGTGATGGTGTTGATGACGTAATAACGGCTGATGTAAAAGCAGATTATTTTGCTCAAGACGGTCGGGCTTATCTTGTGTTTGGTGATAGCAGTATGTCTCACTATTTTGAAATGGACTCATTAACACCAAGTACAGGTATGGTAATTAATGAGGAAGCTGGAAACAATTGGTTCAGTTGGGCTATGTCAAATGCTGGTGATTTCAATGGTGATGGAATTAAAGATATGTTGATTTCTGCTGACTTGGCAGAAGTTAATGGGGTTCCTCATACGGGAATTGTTTACCTAGTTTATGGTAGTACCAGTTTTCCAGACACCCTTCATCTAAATTCTTTTTCATCAAGTGATGGGGTTGTGCTTACAGGTGAAAGTGTCGGGGGAGTGGGACAAGCTGTAGGAATTTCTGTTGGGGGTGGTGGTGATATAAATGGCGATGGATTTTCAGATATTTTCATGGGATCATCAAGTTTTCCTGTACCGTCTGCGGGGTCTGGAAAAATTTTTGTTGCTTTCGGAGGTTCAAGTCTCAATGACACAATAGATTTATCCAATTTAAACGGAACTAATGGGTTTACCGCATCTGGGTTAGGAGCGTACCATTCTTTTGGTTTTTCGAGTGAATTTGTTGGTGATTTGAATAACGATGGGTTCGGG
>CAZWXC010000475.1:0-3096 GCA_964637935.1 uncultured Flavobacteriales bacterium
TATCTGTACCTGCACCACCGTTAAATGTATCATTCCCTGCACCGCCCGAGAAAATATCGTCTCCATCTCCACCGGTAAAAATATTTTCTAAAGCATCACCACGAAGGACATCATCTCCCGACGTACCTATTACATTTTCAATATTGGAAATAAGGTCGTTATCTGATGCATCCACACCATTATTAACCATCACGGTGACGGGAATAGCGCCATTTAAAGTGACATCAATGTTATTAATTCCACCCAGTAAAGAATAATTGATAGTATCGAAACCAGCGCCGCCATCAAATGTATCATTACCCGCACTCGCAACAAAACTATCGTCCCCGTTGAGCGTATAAACAGTATCATTCCCGGTAGAACTCCCTATAACATCATCAGAATTTGTTGTGACGTAACTTTCAAAATTGGTAAAATTATCGACACTACTATCGAAACTGTATAGCGCTGTGCTGTTAATAAGGTTCAAAGTAACACCCGAGAGTGTTAAATCATCAAATCTCAACTCGTCTGTACCCAAGCCACCATCAAAAGTGTCATTACCCGTACCACCGCGAACAACATCATTACCATCAAGAGCAAATATAATATTGTTATTTAAATCACCGTTAATCGTGTCATTACCGTTCGTAGCAATAACATTTTCAACATTACGAATAGTGTCTTCCAAGGCACCGTTCACAAAAATATTTGAAAAGTTCATACCATTGAGCGTAACTGTAACAAAGCCAGCAGCGCCATCAGAAGAAAAATCAATTGTATCAACGCCTAATCCACCATCAAAAGTGTCATTGCCGATAGATGATAAAAGTGTATCGCTACCCCCTTCACCATTAATTATATCGTTTCCGTCCTGACCATCTAAAGTATCATTATCGTCACCACCGTTGAGAGTATCATTCCCCCCACCACCATTGAGAAGATCGTTTCCTGCCTCGCCGGCTAAAATATTAGCTGAAGCATCACCAGTAATGTCATCAAAAAATTGAGAACCCCTGATATTCTCAATAGAGGTCAAAATATCGTTGCTACCATCTCCATCAACCGAAGTTTGATTAAGGCTTAGGTTCGCCTGTATGCCAGAGCTAGCAATAGAATAGTCAACCCAATCAAAACCACCACCACCGTCTAAAGTATCAACCCCGCCACCACCGTAAAGTGTATCAATCCCGCTGTTACCTATAAGAATGTTGTTTTGCGAGTTCCCCGAAATAGTATCGTTATTAACAGACCCCGTTACATTTTCAATTGAAATAAGAGTATCAAAACTACCATCGCCATCGTCAGTTGCTTGGCCGAGCGCCAAATCGACATCAATCGCAAAAGCCGCACCAGAATAATCAGCTGTATCATTACCGGTATTACCGTCTAAGGTGTCGTTACCCTCTTCACCACTCAGAGTATCATTACCATCTTGTCCGTCTAAAATGTTGTCCAGACCATCACCTGAAAGAACATCATTTCCAGTCGTCCCAATAACATTCTCAATATTACGCAGGGTATCGTTATCACCACCGACGACAAAAGCTGTTGAGCTATTACCACCATCTAAATCAAGAGTAATATTTGTAGGCCCCAACAAGTTCGAAAAATCAATAGTGTCCAGACCTGCTTGACCATCAATGGTATCAGTGCCCGCGCTCGCGATGACAGTGTCATCACCACCACCTGCAGATATAAGATCATTCCCTCCAGCACCGTCTATAATATTAGCAATTGAGCTACCTGTTATTTGATCATTAAAATTCGATCCTACGGCATTCTCAATACTTAAAAGAACATCAGAAGCGCCATCACCGTCATTTGATGTTGCATTGCTGGATAGATCCAAGACAACAAAATTAGCGGCTGTCAGATAACTGACCGTATCATTCCCAACGCCCCCATCAAGTGTATCAATCCCACCTCCACCATAAAGTGTATCGTTTCCACCACGTCCTAAAATAGAATTGACACTATTATCGCCATTCACAATGTCATCGCCGGATGTTGCGATCACATTTTCAAAACCGCGAATGGTATCATCAAAATCACCATCAACCGTAACAATTGCATCAAGCGTGTTATTGAGAGTGACGGAAATAAAGTTCACAAGCCCGTCAAGTGTGGAGTAATCAATAGTGTCCACCCCACCGTTACCATCCATGATATCCGCTGAAAGACTGGCAAATAATACATCATCACCTAGTCCCGCATCCAGAACATTGGAAACCAGACTACCACCAAGCTGATCGTCACCTGATCCTGTCGTAATATTCTCAACGTCACGGATTAAATCTGTTTGTTCAGCCGCTCCCAATTCATCAATCAACACAACAGAAAAATTGTTAACGATAACACTGAGATTGAGAACCACATTAACTGTAAGACCAGAGTAATCGACAAAATCAACGCCTTCCCCACCACGAATATTATCATCACCCAAACCGGGATCAATATAATCGTCACCGTCCCCAGCTATAATAATATCGTCACTTTGCCCTGCAATAATTCTGTCATTACCGTCACCTGTATTGATAACGTTTTCAGCAGAACCGCCAAAGACCTCATCATCTCCTGCCCCCGTAAAAATCCGGTTGGCATTCGGCTGATTGGCAAGAACTAAAATCTCATCATTATTCGCATCAACTTGATCGTAATCATCCGCACCGAAAACATCCTGCGTAACGAAATTTAATTGACCACTAACAACCGCAATAGGCTCGGCAGGAAAAACGAGTGGGGCATCGGGATTTTCAGCTGTAAAGACATCCGGGTCAAACGTGGCTTCGAGCTGTAAATCCAAGGTGAATGAGTCATTCTCGGGAACAGTATATTCAATGATAAACTGCACCGCATCTCGATCATTCAAAACTGGATCAACAAGCTCATATGCACCACCGTTGAGGGGGGCATTTGTAACAGCGTAACCAGCAGGCAGCCCCTGCAAAGTAACCAAATTGACAACAAAACCCGTGCCCAAAATAGGCTGCACTTCCAAGACTCTCGTCATTGTAGTAGGACCGTAATTATCAGGGTTTTCACCATAAACGATAACATCGCTACTATCACTGGTCGTATCAATAATTTCAGTAGAAAATTGTGCCGCAGGATCGG
>CAZWXC010000476.1:0-3086 GCA_964637935.1 uncultured Flavobacteriales bacterium
TTGGCGGTTGCTGAGCTTCGGACTGGGTCTTTAAATGGACTAGCGCCAAATTTTGTGCGTTCCTAACTTTTAGCTGCATACTGCTCAAGTTAGATACCACGCCTATCAAGGCAATATCTCTAAAATAATATTCTGCCCAAGGAGCATTTCTTTCATAATGATCTTCGAAAACTTTTGTGGTTTCTAAGTCTATTATTCCCGCAATGGCCGATTGTTGATTTTCAGGAAAAATAGAAACCACTTCTTTTTGATAGGCATCAATTTTTTGCGCCAACTCATCTGCTTTACCAAGTTGCAGCATGAGTGTGGTGCATTCAGTATGATCATTTTTCTTACTCAAGTCCATCAAAGTAGCCTTAACTGCTTCTTCCGTTGAAATACCTTGAGTACGAGCCTTTAACTCAGTTTTCAAATCTTCAATGTACTTCACCAAAACATCTGCAGAAGCGTTCAATGCATTAGCTTCAGTAGCCAATTCTCCTTCAGGTTGTAAACCCAAATTATCTTTTGCTAAAACCACAGAACTTTCTAGACTTTGATTAATTAAGGTGATACCATGAGTATACTGGTAACTGCTGCGAAAGTTCATCATTTCTAGCAACAACACCACACACACAAACGTGATAATGGCGCTGGTAATAGTTACCGATTTATTCACGCTCTCCTTGATTCGCAAGTAAAAATAGAGCGGCAAATAGCCCAAAGAAATGACCAAGAAACCAGACCAAAACAAGATGTTGGCTGTTGGCCAATGCATGATTTTGAACGTAATTCCTGTTGCAAATACTGCCAAGCCTACAAAGCCTGCAACACTCAAGTACTTGTCTTTACCGTTGCCTTCTTTTAGTTTTTGAATGAGCAACACAGGTATGTAGCCACATACCAAAGAAAAGTTGCCTAACACAAGCATTATAGCGGCTCCAGGCCAATGCATTGCTTTGAATAAAATCCCCGCCAAGAGAAGTGCCGTTGTGGCCAGTCCGAAACCTAATGATAGCTTTTTCATGGTTTCGTTCATTTGAGTTAAAATTAAAAGTGTTTGATGTTGAACTTGCATGAGCCCATTTGGCCCAAACAATTTTATTGATTGAACAAAAGCAGAGTCAAAACCCAGTCCTTCGTCCATTTTACGCTCTATTGAAGTACAGATATGATCGAGTAAATCATTGTGTAAGCTATCGAGATTGACCCCGCGGCTTTTGATTTCTTCACTCACAAAATCTATTTGGTATTCGCTTAGCTCTGCCATATTTGAAATGTGTTTTTATGATTTAAAACCACTTTCATGGTTTCCATAAATCTTAAAAATTCACTCACCTTTTCCTCTGCTTCCGCGCTGCCGTTGGTGGTGAGCTTGTAGTATTTCCGAACTCGTTTACCAATATTTACCTGCTCTGTTGTTACCGCACCCTCTGCCTCAAGCTTATGCAGCATTGGATAGAGAGCTCCTTCGGTCAATTGTATCTCATCATCCGTTAGCTCTTTTACTCGTTGAGTAATTTCATAACCATACATGCGGCTATTTTCTGATAGCAGCTTTAGTATAATGGTGCGCAATGTGCCTTTTATGAGATCGTTTGAATACATAAGGCAAATATACATCAGTTTCTTATGCATCAAAATAAATGCATAGATTTCTTATGTATAAAATTTTAACCTGTTGATTTTGAGTAGATTTAATTTTTCAAGCATTTTAAAAAGCTTAAAACACGATGGTGCTTGTCTGTATATTTGGGCGATTTTCGAAAATAGATATGAAAAAACTAGTATTCACATTGGGCGTTATTACTCTGATCTTGGGCTCATGCACCAGATTTGAAGTGAAAAACAGATGTTGCAACAACACTTACCGCATTCTTACAGACAACTACCTTACATCAGATACTTTCCTATTAGAAATACCTCAAGCCTTCACACCAAATGGCGATGGTTTAAATGAGCTGTTTTTTCCTGTAGGAAAAGGCTTTTTGGTGAATAGTATTCAAATCAAAAGAGGCTTGACCACTGTTTTTGAGTCAGAAGATCATCTAGAATATTTTTGGGATGGCAGCGGTGCAAAAGATGGTAGATACAATTATACCATGGAGATGACCACAGATGGCGGCACCGACATCACCGTAAAAGGTGATGTATGTATCATGCGATTTGGCGAAGAAGGGAACAAACTTCCTGAGATTGAAGAAGCAGAAATTTGCGATTGCCTTACCGCAGATATGATCAATGCAACCACTGGAATTAGTGGATCTACTGACGAGTGTGTTTTGGGTGCAGGAATCTAATGCTGCCTATTCTTAAAGACATATCACATCAAATTGCATGGGATTTAGATCGCTTGATGGCAGAGCTGGCATCTTATCCAGATGAATCCGTTATTTGGACGAAGCACAAAGCAGTCAACAACAGTGCAGGGCATTTGAGCCTTCATCTGATTGGAAACCTCAAGCACTTTATCGGCCATATGATAGGTGGTACCGATTATAAAAGAGACCGAGCACTTGAGTTTAGTAGCGACCCCATTCCAGTTTCTGAAATAGCTGAACAAATCAGAGAAACGAAAACTGCGGTAGAAAATTCACTGTCTAAATTGTCTGCTGAAAAACTTGCAACACGATTCCCTATTGATGTTTTTGGTTTTGAAATGACATACCAATACTTCATCATCCGATTATCAACTCACCTCAGCTATCACCTTGGCCAAATAAGCTATCACCGCAGGTTATTGGCATAAAAAAAGGGAACACTCTAGCGAGCATCCCCTTCACACTAAACCCTAACCCCTAATTAAGATTTTTCTTGTTTCTTCAAAAATTCATCGACTTCTTCGCTGAAATCGTTGAATCCATCTTTCATGTTTTTCATGGCATCATTGGCCTCGTCTTTAACATCATCGTTAGCATCTTTCATCCAATCAGCTAATTGATTTTTCTTTTCTTCTAAAAATTCGATAGCCTTTTTATCATCGTCAGTTGGTTCCATTTTGCTTTTCAATTCATCCAACTTATCATCAATCTTATCCATTTTATCTTCCATTTTTTCCGAAAGATTTTCTGATTGATCTTCTACAAATTCTTCAGATTCATCTACCA
>CAZWXC010000477.1:0-3072 GCA_964637935.1 uncultured Flavobacteriales bacterium
AATATTAATACTGAGCGGGCAATGGTTTCATTTGTTCAAAAGAGACCTACTTTTTTAATCGGTTTCGATACAAGTTTTCGTCTGCCATTTGAGCCATTTTGTTGGCATCAAAATCTTGATTCAAAAACGCAGATACTTGATTTGCTGTAGCTTCTGCATTGTTAACCGCCTCTTGAAAATCAATTTCAATAAATTCGATGTAGTTCTGCTTTTTCATCCATTCAATGGAATTCAAGTATTGTTTTTTAAGTGTTTCCTCAATTTTCATTGGATATTTATCTGCTTCGGCTTTCCCTGCTTTTACCAGCATTTTGTGTTGAGAAAGCGTTACCTCTCGCACATCACGTTTCATTACAATGACTTTGTAATTGAAGTTTGGCGGTAAAAAGCGTAAAAGTGGACTCACAATCTTCACCACTTTTCCGTTGGCATCTTTCAGCCATTTATTGTTCTTGGCCAGTCCTTTTACCTTCTCGTGTTCGTAAAAACCTTTCGGATTGTTTTCGTCAGCTTCGCGCACTAAGTCGGTATAAATAGCTAAGCCAGCAGCATCAAGCATTTGCATCATTAATGATGTGCCAGAGCGCGGTAAACCCGAAACCACGGTTATTTCACCAAGATTTCTGCCTTTATAGGATTTTGCATTGCTTGCCTTTTTGCTTTGTTCTATCAGTTTTGAGTCAAGGCTCGAAGCATCTAATTCCTCAACATTTACATCACCGAAAATTGTAGTGCGATCAATTTTATGTTCCGCATAAATATTCTCAAGCAAAATACGAGGAGCCGTATAAGAAGGTCTCATAGAAGTTGCCACTTCTAAAGATCGAATAGCCATTTCTATTTCTCCAAAATGATAAAGCGATTTACCCAAAACAAAGTGTGCTGTTGGGAATTGATAAACCAATTCTGTTGCAGTTAGCGCATGTTCAATAGCACCTTCATATTTTTTCTGATTCATCATGCACAAAGCAATTCCTCTATGCAATGTGGCATCATGATGGTCCAGTTCTAAACAAGCGCGGTAAGCCTTTTCAGCTTCTTTCCAATCAGCCATTTGAGCATAGCAATCAGCTAGACTTTTGATAACGGCAACCGATTTTTTGGTTCGATCTAACAGTTCAACCAGAATCCTTAACGCTGCTTGATATTCTTTTTTCGCTTTTAAAATTTCAGCTTTTATTAGATCAATTGAGCTGGCTTTTTCGCCTTCTTTGTCTTGCTCTCTGATTAATTCTAGCATTTCCATTGCTTCGTCAAAACGCTCTAAACGTTTCAAGTTGTCTACAATTCTTATTTGGAAACGATAGGTTTCTTTGAGGGCATTTATTTCTTTCAGCAATGCCAAAGCTTGTTCTGGTCTTCCAGTAGATGCATACACTTTTGAGAGGTTGTATTTTAACTCAATATCAGTGTTTTGCATGGCCTTCTGCATGTCTTCTCCTGGGTCGTCTATATAACCGAGTTCTACTAATTGCTTCACAGCATCAAGCGCTTCCTCTTTAGAGATTTTGAGGTTTTTATCATGCTCTCCAAAACTTCCGCTCACTTTTTCCCAAGAATCTATTTGCTTAACAACAGGTGTATTTTCAAATACTTGAACCAATGGCGAACCATCCATGTCTTTGCCCACAGGCAATCCAAAAAGCGTCAATAGCGTGGGGCAAACATCTAAAATGGACGAACCATAAACGGTTTCACCTTTTTTGAAATCAGGACCAAAACAACAAATCACACCGTGCTTTCTGTGTTCGGCCGCTGGTCCAGCAGGTTCTTTTGGTAAAGAAAGTGGGCGCATGTGATCTGATTGAAAACCGTGATCACTTATTAAAATTACGTTGGTATCTGGTCCAACAATATTCAACGTACGCTCAAGCATCATATCGTGAAAGCGGTACATGCCATCAACTACGTCCTTATAAAAATCAAATAAATCGTGTGGAACGCCAGGTAATTGAGGCGCTCTAAATTTCATAAACCCATGACAAGCATGGTCAATCGCATCATGGTAGATGGCTGTAAAATCCCAATCGGTATTTTCTAATGCCCAAGTTGAAGCCGAATGTACAGTTGCGGCATCGGCCAACATTTTGCTAAAAGCACCTATTCTTTTGTCTTTTTCTTGGTCTATTTCGCCCGCTTTCGGAATAAAAGGTAAAATGTGCTCAGCCGTTAATTCATCAGGATGCACACGACATGAAGCAAAATGGTCTGTCAAATCTTTTGGATGCACTGTGCCAGGAACCATTGGCCAAGGTTTATTGATCGGTGCATTAGCGCGTTGGTAAAGATTAGAAACCATCACCCCATTAATGGGCTCAGCAGGGTTACTTGGCCACCAAGAAAAGACGTTGCATTTTTTGTCTTGTTGGGTAAGAATATTCCAAATAGCACGTGCTTTGCGCGATGTGCTCGAAATTGGCCGTACTACACCTGTTTCATAATCGGGTTCGGTAAAGCCATGTATGCCGTGCTTATCAGCGTATTTTCCCGTTGCAATGCTTGACCAAAGCATGGGTGACAGCACAGGATCTAAGGTGCTGAGGTTTCCTCGCACACCATTTTCAACCATTTTTTGCAGCGTTGGCATTTGCCCTTTTGCAATGAGTTGATCAATTATCTTCCAGTCGGCTGCATCCCAGCCAATCAATAATACTCGTTTAGCCTTCATTCTGCTTCCGTTCTTGCATTTTTTGCTTGCGCACTTCTTTTTTCTTCTTTCTCCAAGCTACCAAACCAGTATAGCCTAGAGCTAATAAACCCAAGTTGCCGCTTACCGGAATGTCAAAAGGCTGTTGATTTTTATCTTCCATGATTGGAATTTTTTAATTCATAAAAAAAGCATCGGTATTTTTACCGATGCTTTTCGAAAGTCAATTTTAGTGGATTAGTTCAAGAAAATTTTCTCAGAACTTGATCCTTTTGCAGTGCTAATATTTACGATGTAAAATCCACTAGCCACGTCCATATCTATCGTTTGATTTCCTTGAATGTTGCTCAATGTTTTAACAACTTTTCCATCAATGCCAGTAACGATCATTGATTCGATATTCACATTGCTGTTTAAAATGATGC
>CAZWXC010000478.1:0-3056 GCA_964637935.1 uncultured Flavobacteriales bacterium
TCAGTATGGAAACTTAACCATAGTAGCCTATGCAGAAGTGATCTCAAAAAATGGAGTTATTTATGAGCCAGATAAGAGGCTTGGACAAATTGTTCATGTACGCTTTTTGGAAAATAACCTATCTATCAAGACTGGATTGAGCTACGGCAGAACAATTCACAAAATCACCCCAGGTGAGAAAGATGGCCATTTTGAAAAAATCTTTGGTAGCTATGCCCTAGACCAATTTGCTGATACAGAAACGGAAGAAGATTTTATTAGTGACGAAATTCCAGCTGAAGATCGAATAAATGAAAAAGATACCAGCCCACAAACAGTGACGGTGAGCTACACCAAAACACTTGGCAAAGCACACAACAAGATTCAGAATGCATTCGCTAGGTCACTCAAAAAGGAATTTCCTAATGATAAGGTACGCACCGAGTCTAATTACATTGATGTTGTACGAATCAACGATGAAGCCATCTATTATTATGAGGTTAAACCTTTTAACAGCGCTTATTCGTGCATACGAGCAGGAATAGGTCAATTGTTAGATTATTACCATTCAAATCCATCCGCAAAGCAAGTTCATTTGTGCATTGTTGGTCCAGCAAAAGTGTCTCCAACAGATTCAAAATTCATCGATTTCATCAAGTCGACATTAAATCTTTCGTTCGACTATATACAGTTCCCTAAAAAGTAAATAAACTTTACTTTCCCAGCTCATAACTGATTATTGAATTTATGTCTGACCACGAACTGGAAAAAACACTTTGGGCTGCGGCTGATAAAATGCGAAGTAACATGGATGCGGCTGAATACAAGCACATTGTACTTGGCCTTATTTTCCTCAAATACATCTCTGATGCTTTCATGGAGCTTTACAACAAATTAGCCGCTGGAGAAGGCGAATTTGAAGGTGCAGATCCTGAAGATCCAGACGAATACTTAGCCTTCCGTGTTTTTTTTGTGCCTGAGAAAGCGCGATGGAAATATCTGCAAGATCGCGCCAAACTTCCTGAAATTGGCAAACACTTAGACGATGCTATGGACGCCATAGAGCGTATTAACACTAGCCTTAAAGGTGTTTTACCTAAAGAATATGGAAAGCCTGAATTGGATAAGCAACGCCTAGGCGAACTCATTGACTTAATTGGCACCATCGGCTTTAACCAAGATGGACACACCAGCAAAGATTTACTTGGCCGAGTGTATGAATACTTCCTTGGCCAGTTTGCCGATGCCGAAGGCAAAAAAGGCGGCCAGTTTTATACACCAGAAAGCATCGTAAAACTGTTAGTTGAAATGCTTGAACCATACGAAGGACGCGTGTATGATGGCTGCTGCGGCAGTGGCGGCATGTTTGTGCAAAGCGAAAAGTTCATTGAGTCGCACGGGGGTCGCATTGGCAACCTCAGCATTTATGGGCAAGAGAGCAACCCAACTACTTTGCGTTTAGCAAAAATGAATTTGGCCATACGTGGTATTGATGCCAAAATTGAATTGGGCGATACATTTAGTAACGATAAACATCCTGACTTAAAAGCCGATTACATCATTGCCAATCCTCCTTTCAATATCAGCGATTGGAATGGTGAGCAGCTGCGCGATGACAAGCGTTGGAAATACGGTGTGCCACCTGTAGGTAATGCCAACTATGGTTGGTTGCAACACTTCATTCACAAATTGAGCCCGCGCGGCACAGCTGGTGTGGTGCTGGCCAATGGCTCTATGACTTCCAACTCTGGTGGTGAAGGAGACATCCGAAGAAATTTGATTGAAGCACGCTTGGTGGATTGTATGGTGGCGCTGCCGTCTCAACTATTTTACAATACCATGATTCCTGCTTGCTTATGGTTTTTAGCGAGAAATAAGACCAATGGCAAATTCCGTAATCGTGAAAACGAGATCTTGTTTATTGATGCGCGAAACATGGGCCAAATGATCAACCGCAGAAACCGCGAGTTGAATGACGAAGACGTTATGGCCATTGCCGAAACATATCACAAGTGGAGAAATACCGATGGCGGTTATGAAGACGTGGCAGGCTTTTGTAAAAGCGCCTCGTTTGAAGAAGTGCAGGCCGCCAATTACGTGCTCACACCCGGAAGATATGTAGGTACCGAAGAAGTAGAAGACGATGGCATACCCTTCGATGAGAAAATGAAAGAACTTACTACTCGCTTGAGTAATCAGTTTGATAAAAGCAAGGAGCTAGAAAAGCGCATCCGCGAAAACTTAAAAGGCATTGGCTATGAATGCTGAGTTGCCCACTAAAAATTACGCAGCGCTACTCACTGAGCTGAAGCAGAAAGTGCGCCTACGCAGGCAGCAAGCCAGCGTGGTGGTAAATACGCAACTGCTCTACCTCTATTGGGAAATTGGTACAATGATTCTAACGCAGCAAAGCCAAGAAGGCTGGGGAACTAAAGTGATTAAGAGATTGGCTGCCGATCTCAAAGCTGAGTTTCCTGATATGAAAGGTTTGTCGGAGCGAAACCTCAAGTACATGAGGACTTTTGCGGAGGCCTATCCTCAGTTTACAATTGTGCAGACACTATCTGCACAAATAGATGTGCAGGCTGAAAGTGAATTTGCGCAGACACTGTCTGCACAATTAGAAAGCAATGATCAAAACTCCATTGCGCAAGCACCACTTGCGCAATTGACATGGTCTCATCACACCGCCTTGCTCGATAAAGTTTCTGAACCAGAAGAGCGGCATTTCTACATCCACAAAACCATTGAAAATGGTTGGAGCAGAAATGTGATGATCCATCAGATAGAAAGTAAGCTTCACGCAAGACAAGGGGCAATGCAAACCAACTTTATGGCTACTATTCCGCCCAATCATAGCGAATTGGTTCAGCAAGTATTTAAAGACCCCTATAAATTTGAATTCATTCATTTAAGCGAAGAAGCGCGTGAACGCGACATAGAAAATGCGCTGATCAATCACATCCAAAAGTTTTTGGTAGAACTGGGCCAATGGTTTGCATTCATGGGGCGGCAATACAAAATGAAATTAGGCGAAAATGAATACTTCTACGACCTGCTTTTTTATCACACCAAGC
>CAZWXC010000479.1:0-225 GCA_964637935.1 uncultured Flavobacteriales bacterium
GGACTTTCGGCTTACATGTTTACCGGCTACTATGGCCTCGACCCAAATTACATCATGAATTCGGTGCAAGACGATATGATTTTTATCGATAAAGTAATCGGTTGCAAAATTGCCATTAGCGATATTCGTTCTTCATACCCAACAGACATTGAATTACTGAGAATACTGCGCGAAGTAATGGTTGGCGGAATGATCGGTCGCAAAAAAGGTATACTCCATTTTCAT
>CAZWXC010000479.1:235-3052 GCA_964637935.1 uncultured Flavobacteriales bacterium
GGGTATTCTCAACACCAAAATGGACCAACTTTTCCGTTTGGTGCAAGAACACGATTTTCCAATCAAGCACATTTCGCCTACACACGTTGGTCGCAATGTTGCGCTTTTTGACCAAGCCATTGAATTCGCCAAACTTGGCGGAATGATCGACATCACCACTGGCGCATCAAAATATACCGATCCGTACAAAATGGTATTGCACGCACTTGACAAAAACGCACCAATTAGCAACATCACTTTCAGCACCGATGGCAATGCTGGGCTTGACAAAAAAGATGAAACTGGAAATCTAATTGGTTTTAGAAGAGCACCAATTACCACCAATCTTTCAGAAACGGTAGCGCTGATTAAACAAGGCGGTTTAAATCCAGAATTAGCCATAAAACTGATTACTAGCAATCCTGCTAAAAACCTTGGATTGGCCAACAAAGGGAATATTTCGCTTGGCGCTGATGCTGATTTCTGTGCTTTTGACAGTGATTGGAAACTCACCGATGTATTTGCACTTGGCAAACAATGGATGCGTGATCAAGAAAATTTAATGAAACCATTGTTCGACTAATTCATACCAAAAAATGAAGCCTACGCTTAAAAAACTTCTACTGTGTTTGTGTGCGATAAGCTTGTCTCAATGGGCTATGGCGCAGCAAACCCAAATCAATTCTTATCGATTTGGTGAAGGCTTAAACTTTGTAGGAAAAGACGATTACAAAGTGGAGCTTTCGGGTTATGTGCAACCTTCGTTCGAATCGAAATTCTACACTGATACCAATGACGCTAATTCATACAATCGATTTAGAATCAGACGTCTTCGTATTCGCTTGGCGGGCGACATGCCAAAATACAAAATGACCTATCGCCTTCAAGTTGATTTGAGTGGAAACTCAGAAGTTGGTGATCAAACGGGCCTTTACCTGCTTGATGCTTGGGTTGGGTTTGAGCCAATAAAAAACGTAAAACTGATTTTTGGCCAACACGCTGCACCTACCGATAATCGTGAACTAACCATGAGTTCGCAAACACTTCAGTTGATTGAGCGAAGTCGTGTAACCTCAAGTTTTGCAAGCATTCGCGAGTTTGGTTTTTTTGCTCAAGGCAGTTTTAAGACAGGTGGCGGCACTTATCTAAAACCCTATTTTTCAGTAACCAATGGCGATGGAAAAAACATTTACAATGCCGATTATGGCGGACTAAAAGTTGGCGGTAGAGTCGACTTCTTGCCCTTTGGTCTTTTCACCAATTTCGGACAATTTAGACAAGTAGACATTGTAAGAGAAAACACACCAAAACTTGTAATTGGCGGCACCTACAGCTACACCGATGGACTAAGCAGCCGCAGAGGTCGCGAAAGTGGCGCAATCCTTTACCTCAACGATTCTGGAGATGTTTCACTACCCGATTACATAAAGTACGGAGCAGACTTTTTATTCAAATACAAAGGCTGGAGCGTTTTGGGCGAATTTATGGGAACCGCAGCCTCTGTTCCCGCTGATATTACGCAGCGTGTTCGCGTAGATGGAACCACTTCAACCACGTTTGATGTAGATGGAGTTCAAGATGTGGAGAACTACATAAAAGGCCGGATGGTGTTGGGCAAAGGCTACAACATTCAAGTCGGTTACCTTTTCAAAATGGGTCTTTCCATTGATGCGCGCTACACGCACATCGCATCCGATCAATATTCATTTCTCAAAAACGGCACTTTTTATAATCGACCCGATTATTACACACTTGGCTTGAGCAAGTATTTTGGAAGAAACTACGCTTTCAAAGTACAAGGATCATTTACGTATGCAAAATCAGACCCTGGCACCAACAATATTTATGGCTTGCCAATGGACGGAGACGAACTCATTTACCGTTTAGGAACCACTTTTAGCTTTTAAAACCGATGAAAAGCAGCCTACACTTTTTATCGTTTCTATTGCTTGCCAGCAGCGTTTTTGCGCAGACAAATCCACAATCAAAAAAAATTACAGAAACCTTTTATCCCGAGCTCGATATTGAGGTAAATACTCCCGCTTTCGCGAAAAAGAAAGGATTTACCAATCATGAAGAAATGATGGTATTCCTAAAAGTTTTGTCAGAAAAGCATCCAGAAAAAATGAGTTTCAAAATCATTGGTCAAAGCCAAAAAGGCAAAGACATACCGATGGTAATGCTCAAAACTAAAACTACTGAAACCGACAAAATCAAAATTTGGATGCAAGGCGGATTGCATGGCAACGAGCCTGCGAGCACCGAAACCATGTTGTATCTGATCGAGCAATTTTGCAGCAATCCAGCGCTTGAATCAAAGCTGAATGAAATTGAGTTGGCCATTGTTCCGATGGCTAATATTGACGGTTACGAAAAACTGGACCGATACTCTGCAAACGGACTTGATTTAAACCGAGATCAAACAAAATTAGCCGCACCAGAAACCAACTTTCTGAAAAAAGCTTTGAATGATTTTGGTGCAGAAGTAGCCGTTGATTTTCACGAATACAAACCTTATCGAAAAGATTATGCGATGCTTGGCGAATTTGGAATTGCAGGTTATTTCGATGCCATGTTATTGTATTCTGGCAACCTAAATGTGCCGCAAAATCTCAGAGATTTTACGGAAAAGACCTTCATTGAAGACACGCGCGCAGTGCTCGCCAAAAACAATTTCAGTTACCACGATTACTTCTCTTCAGGAGATTATCATGGCGAAGTGCACTTAAATCAGGGTTCGAATAATGCACGGTCGAGTGCCACCAATGTTGCACTCACCAATACCATTTCTGCCCTGATCGAAATAAGAGGAATTGATTTAGGCAGAACATCTTTCAA
>CAZWXC010000480.1:0-3052 GCA_964637935.1 uncultured Flavobacteriales bacterium
TTGAATTTGAAGTTCTCAATACAGTTGAGTTTGAACATGTTTTTGCCCTAGTTCTTGAAATTGAACTTATTCTTCCAATTGCCCATCTTCATACAACCAAATACATTGGCCACTCGATGCGACAAAGACAATATGTTTCTTTATTACCAAGCCGAAACTACCATGGCAAAAAGCTCTTTCTTAGAGATTGAGTTTATTCTTTTTTCATTCTGATCTTGAAATTCTCATTGAACTTGAACTTGCTCTTGCTCTTCTTCTTCTTCTTCTTCTTCTTCTTCTTCTTCTTCTTCTTCTTCCAAAAACCTTAATAGCATGTTAAACACACAAAAGGCAAAAGCATCCCTTTTACATTTGTGTCAATAAATCTGAAACCATGAAAAAGTATTTACTGACACTAGCAGCTATGCTTACATTAACTCTAGGAGTTTTTGCTCAAGCAGAAATCGAATTCGAAGAAGAAACACACGACTTCGGTCTATTGAAACAAGGTGGTGATGCAACCACAGAATTCAAGTTTACAAACACAGGAAATGAACCTTTAATAATTGCTAACGCAAAAGGTAGCTGTGGATGTACTGTGCCAGAATGGCCACGCGAACCAATTGCTCCAGGTGCAACTTCTTCTATTAGAGTAAAATACGATAGCAAGCGCGTAGGACCAATCAATAAGTCTGTTACAATCACTTCAAATGCTGGTGCAGCACCAACTAAGGTGATTAGAATTAAAGGAAATATTGAAGCAGCTCCTTCTACTGATGATTCTGCAATGCCAGTTAAGCAGCCTTCAATGGCTCCAGCAGCGCAATAGTCATACTTACAAAACATATAAATCAAGCCCTGATTCATTTACATGAATTGGGGCTTTTTATTTCTGACAAAAATCTACCTAAAACGGCTTTAGAATGCAGTGATAGCTATCTTTGGCCACCCCGAACGCAGTCGGGAATTATTGATACAAAGAAGGACATATGCCATTCATTTCTAAAAAAGGATATGCGATGCCAGAGTCTCCAATAAGGAAACTCGTGCCGTTCGCTGAAAAAGCTATAAAAAGTGGAAAAGAAGTTATTCACTTAAATATTGGACAACCAGATATTGAAACTCCTGAAGTAGCGCTTAACGCGATCAAAAACTTAGACCGACATGTAATAGAATACAGTCACTCGGCAGGTTTTGAATCATACAGAAAAGGATTGGCGAATTACTACCAGAATCATGGAATGATGGTAGATCACAACCAAATCATTGTGACCAATGGCGGCTCAGAAGCTATCACATTTGTTATGATGTCATGCTTTAATGCTGAGGATGAAATCATTGTACCAGAACCTTTCTACGCAAATTACAACAGCTTTGCGTTGCAAGCAGGTGTGCATTTAAAACCATTGACTTGTTATCTTGAAGAAAGCTACGCATTGCCAGCAGTAGAAAAATTTGAAGAACTAATCACACCACGCACTCGTGGTATTATGATTTGTAATCCAGGTAATCCAACTGGATACTTGTATACAAAAGAAGAACTTGAGCTATTGAGACAAATTGTTTTGAAGCACGACTTGTTTTTAGTGGCGGATGAGGTATACCGTGAATTTTGTTACGATGGAAAAGTTCATCACAGCGTTTTGAGCCTTGAAGGACTAGAAAACCATGCTATAGTGGTTGATTCTGTTTCAAAAAGATATAGTATGTGTGGCGCCCGCGTGGGTGCCCTAGTAAGTAGAAACGCTGATGTGATTAGCACTGCAATGAAATTTGCTCAAGCAAGATTGAGTCCACCAACAATTGGACAAATTGCTGGGGAAGCTGCCTTGAATACGCCTCCATCCTATTTTCAAGACGTCAAGGATGAGTATGTAACCAGACGCGACATCATGGTTAACGGACTCAATGCCATTGACGGTGTGGGTTGTCCTATGCCAGGAGGCGCATTTTACGCGATGGCAAAATTGCCAGTGGATGATGCCGAAAAATTTTGTCAATGGATGCTTGAAGACTTTTCGTATAAAAATGCAACGGTTATGATGGCTCCAGCACAAGGTTTTTATGCGACCAAAGGACTTGGAAAAGATGAAGTTAGAATTGCATACGTTTTAGAACAAAACAAGCTTAAATTAGCTCTTGAAGTATTAGAACATGCGCTTAAAGAATATCCAGGAAGAATTGAAATTGCAGACCGTGCCCAAAGTGTTGAAAGCATTTAGTTCTGTCTTTTTCTTAGTATTATTAATTAGCTGCTCTGGAGAAAAAACACCCGAGCAGAGTGGTGAAAAATCAGTGGTTGCACAAACATCAGATGTTACAGCAGATATAAATCCATATCAGTTTCCTAAACCACAAGATAAAGGCTATCCAGTACGCTATCGTGTAAAAGATGGAAAGATTACTTATCAATACAAGGGAATTCAAACTGGTGTTGAAGAGGTTTACTTTACTGATTTTGGCATGACCGAAATAAAATTCACAAGCACTGAGCGCGAAAATCCCTTCAGCGAAGGAGTAGAAAAAATAGATATGATCACGCTCATGCGAGACACGTTTATCTACGTAGTGGATCGCGCTACCATGAATGCGAGAAGAATAGACAATCATATATTATTTGAAGTAGCAGAGCGCAGCCCAACTTTAGATCTAGATGAAGCGGCACGCATCACTTATCAAATGAACATGGGCGAAATGCGAGGTATCGATACAGTAAGCGGTTTACCTTGTGAAAAATGGTTTATGCCGCACCAAAAACAGCAAGAATGGCGCTGGAATGGTATGATGATCAAAACCTTGGTTGATCTAAACCGAAACTATGTAAGTCTTGTAGCCACTGAGATCGATACGCTGTCGCCTCTACCCGATGGAATTTTTGAGCTACCCAAGGACGTAAACGTGATGGAAGGCGCTTCACTAAAAGAATGGATTGAAGATTTAAAGAAAGTCTCTAAAACAGATTTTCCCCAAGCCCAATTATTAAAAGTTAATGAAAGAGGAATTATTGAAGATTTCAGATTAAAAGCTGTAGAAAGGTTATGTGGTCATGCTCAGTATGAAACTATGAAAAATA
>CAZWXC010000481.1:0-3048 GCA_964637935.1 uncultured Flavobacteriales bacterium
AAACACATTGGCAACATCGATTACCTCCAACAAAAAAGGTTGATTCGCCCAGAATAAACCTGACTTTCAGAACTGTGGTCCGTTGAAACAAACTTTAATCTCCATGTTTTCAAAAAGTTAGGTGTTGTAAGGAGAGATTTTATCTTATTCAAGCTAGAAAAACAAGACAAAGCATATATTTGCACCCCGAATTTGGCGAGGTAGCTCAGACGGTTAGAGCGCAGGATTCATAACCCTGAGGTCGGGGGTTCGATTCCCCCTTTCGCCACAAAAAGGTCAGCAGCAGCTGGCCTTTTTTTTTGGAAAATCAAGATGACTTTTACCCTCTTTTCTCAGGTTTATGGTACAGCCTTTAATGGCTTTTTCAAAATCACCAATAAATAGGTACATAGACGTATTTTAATGCCATTGATTAGGCAATAGGTTTGCATCAAAAGTTTAAATTTTGTTCACTATGAACTTCTTTCGATCATTACTTCTATTTTCAATACTTCTATTCTCAATCGATGTAATTTCACAACCGGTAATCGATAAACTCTTTGATTATTATCCGGGATTCACATACAGTTACTACAAGCTTCAGAGCGGAGAAAGCATTGATACAACACTTTTACCGTCATATGGTGAAAATCTTTTTTGGGATTTAGATGATTTACCATGGGAGAACACGCTCTACACTGATTCCATTATCACTTTTGAACAATCATCTCAACAAAATGCCTTCTCTGAGTGCTCTTTTGTTTATCGCGAAAACTCTGGGTTAGAGCAATATTATCGAAAGAGCAATGATACCTTGTTCTATATGGGGAATTCTTCTGGCTACGGTCAATTCTCTCCAAATCCAATCACTCTGATTTATCCAACTACTTTTCAGTCAAGTGGTTATTCGTTTGTTGACTATCAAACCAATGTACCTTGGTTTGATGTGTGGACATACTCAGCTAGATACAATGCTTATGGCTCTTTGAAATTAGGAGGGGTAACTTACACGAATACAGCTCTGTATGTCATTAAAGGTGGAAAATCAGGGCAGTATTACATAGATTATTTATGGGTGAGAGAAGGAGATATAAACCCATTGGTTCGAATACAATTTTTAGAAACCAATTCAAGTATTGTGGTTCAATTTTCATACGGTTTATCCTCTGCTGTTCTTGCTGTAGATGATCTTTATAACGGTGATGATTTGATGGTTTATCCTAACCCGACTAATGATCAGATTTTTATTAAACTCAACAAGGATCAATCGCAAATTATTGTAAATCAATTTGATTTAAATGGACGGTTAGTAAAGAACCAAGAGTACTATACTGTTTCATCAGCAGTTTTTCCTCTTGAAGGAGAGAAAGGAACTTATATTCTTGAGATCAGTCAGAAAAATGAGCCCATCAAGAGATTGAAAGTGATTAAGAATTGATTTTCTTGTTGAGATTTATATGAGAAATAATTCCTCAAATTCAATGGCGAAATAGCTCTAATCACGAATTAAACAATTTCAATTACTTGCATTTATCCTTTTCAAAACAGCTAATTCGATAGCGTTTGCTTTAGTTTTTTGTGCTCTTCTATCCAAAATTTTCGGAGCTAAAGTTTGTATTATTGGTTTTCAATTTTGCATCATGAATTGGAAATCAACCTTAATCGATTACTATCAAAATCTCGAATGTCCATCCATTCCGAAAGAGTATGGTTGTATGAATCCTTATAAAAACGAGGATACGATGCAGGTGGTTTCTACCTTTCTGAATGAGTATTACAACGACTCAAACCAAAGAACGCTCCTTTTTGGAATTAATCCAGGTCGCTTTGGATCTGGCTTGACTGGTATTTCGTTTACCGATCCGGTTCGGTTAAAAAATGTCTTGGATATTGATCATCCGTTTGAAATGAAACCAGAATTATCGAGCGAATTCATCTTTGAAGTAATCGCTGCCTTTGGTGGACCAAAAGCGTTTTTCGAATCTTTTTTTATCAGTGCAGCTTATCCCTTGGGTTTTTTGTTCGAAAACAAAAACATCAATTATTACGAGTTTAAAGACTGGAAGAAGCACATGTTTGAACCATTGAAGAAAGAATTGCAGACAAATTTCTCTTGGACAGTAAATCGTGATGTTGCAATTTGCATTGGTCAGGGTGAGAACTATAAAGTCTTAAACGCTCTAAGCCAAGAATTGTGCTTGTTCAAAGAAGTTATTCCAGTGCCTCATCCACGTTGGGTTTTGCAGTATCGCAGAAAACGAAAGCTCGAGTTTGTTGATCAATACATTAAAACGCTTCAGAGATGCATGCCTAGATCGGTTTAGAACTCAAAACGCGCCATTTATCACACAAAAGTTTTCAAGCGCTTCATCTTGTAACTAGATTTGAGCATGTTTAAACGCATGCCTATTCCTATAGTATATGTGCTTGGTACTGGAATATTGTTAGGAACAGTAATCGGGTTCAAGTCATTAATTCCATACTTATATTTTGGTGATCTGGCTGAATATGAATGGGAGAAAAGCGCTCTGCCGCACATTATCAATTATTTGTTTTGGCCTATTTTAGTTCCGCTCATCTATTGGACATTCGAGCGTTACAGAATGGTCAAGATTGCTCCTTTATCTGATAAAGTGAAGACAGTTTTAATGAGTTTACTTGTGCCATTCATTCATGAAACGGCCACCACTGCAATCTATTTTTTCTTTCTTAATGCAGCTGGAATGTATGAGTTTAATGAAAAAAGTTTCAGTTATGTAAAAGCTGCTTTTCCAAGTGTTTATATAGGTAGAATCGTAGAATTTTGGATTATTTACGGTCTTTTTGCTGCCTTTGACTTCTATAAAAAATACAAGGACAAGCAGGCAGAATTAGTCAGAATTGAAGCTCAACTTAATCGAACAAAGCTTGCAGTTTTGAAAATGCAATTGCAGCCTCATTTCTTATTTAATGCACTTAACTCTATTTCTTCATTAATGGATATTGATGTGAAAAAAGCGCAGAATGTCACCGCAAAACTTGGCGATTTACTTCGAGGAATTTTAGAGCAAGACAATAGGGTTTTTATTA
>CAZWXC010000482.1:0-3044 GCA_964637935.1 uncultured Flavobacteriales bacterium
CATTGTTGTTGTAACAAATCAACAAGGAATTGGGAAGGGATTGATGACCGAAGCGGATTTGCTAATTATCCATCAAAAATTGGTGATTGAAGTAACGGAAAACGGTGGGCGAATTGATAAAATTTATCATTGTCCAAATTTGGCAGCTGACAATGCACCTTGCCGTAAACCAAGCACTGGTATGGCTTTTCAAGCGCGAGAAGATTTTCCGGAAATCGATTTTTCTAAAAGTATCATGGTCGGTGATAGCCCAAGCGATATGGAGTTTGGCGACAGACTTGGTATGAAATGTGTAAAAATTGGTGAGGACGAAAACTATGAAAGTTTTGAGAGTCTTTTTCACTTTGCACATCGCATAAGTATTCAATAACCAAGCAACGAGAGCGTTATTAGCGTTTAATTTTGACCATTATGAAAGCATTTATATTCTTTATTTCTATGCTTGTTGCGAGCATTTCGCTTGCCCAAGGTGATCTTAATAAAGTAGACGCCAATGGTTTAAAACAAGGCACTTGGGAAAAGAAATATGAAAATGGCCAAGTACGCTACACTGGTCAGTTTAAAGATGATAAACCCGTGGGTACTTTTTTCTATTACTATGAAGATGGAGGAAAAAGTTCTGAAGTAACCTATGAGCCTGAAAGCGATGTAAGTCATGCTACTTTCTTTCATAAAAATGGAGCTGTTATGAGTAAAGGCGACTATTACAAGCAGCAAAAGAATGGTGAGTGGAGGTTTTATGATGGAAAAACAATACTGAGCTTAGTAGAAAATTACAAGAATGGAGTAGTAGATGGAATGCAAACGGTTTATTTCTTGAATGGTAAGCCTAGCGCAGAGATTCCTCATGTAAACGGTATTAAAAATGGCCCGTTCAAAGAGTTTTTTGCTGACGGAAAAGTAAAAATAGAAGGAACTTACCTTGACGGAAATTTTGAAGGAGAGTACAGACAGTATTTTTCTGATGGCAGCATATACATGTCAGGCCAGTATAAAGCGGCCGTAAAAGATGGTGAATGGCGCTATCATGCCGAAGACGGAAAAATTATAGCTCAAGAACTTTGGGATGTTGGTAAACTAGTCAAGAAGGTTTTGGCCGAAGGCTATGAAGAGCGCATTGAACCAATGGAATTGGATGAGAATGAAGTTTTGGACGAAAATTCTGTGATGGAACAATACTTCAATGAACTTAATGGTGGCGGAAACTAACTAGCTCTGCTATTTTCAAGGTTTAAAATCATGTTGTCTTGATTTCCCATTTTGAGAAAATCATTTCTTTTTGACAGAATATTTATTCGCCTTTTATTTTTAAAATGCTGATAATTAATAGGTAAAAGAAATTTTCCTTTTCGGAATAATCTTCGTTTCACTAATCTCAAATTTTAAAAATTTAGGTTATGAAAAGGATTATTGGAAACGGAGCACTTTTGATTGTTTTAGCTGCGATTGTTAGTAGTTGCTCGCAAGATTTGAAAGAAAAAGTGTCAGAATTACAAAGCAGCAAGAAAAATGATTCTATTCAATTTGCGGCTTATTCAGAGTTTTTAAAAGACTCATTAAATCAAGAGTTTACTTCGACCATGGAAGATTTGAGATCTGAAATGGATATGCTCATTCAAGAGCAAGGTCACAGTTTTGGTGCATCAGAACTAGGTGATGTAGAAGTCAAATCAAGTTCTGCAAGTCATGTGAAAAATCGAATTGGTCAGATAAGAGCTATTCTAGAATCAAATCAATCCAACCTTGATCGATTGATTTCTAGGGTAGAAAAGTATGACTCGGAAAACAAAGACCTTCGAATTCTATTGGCATCTACAAAAGCACAATTTGAAAAGACTCAATTAGAATTAGGCGCATTGGAGCAAGTTATTGCTAGTAAAAATGATGATTTAAAAATGGTTTCAGACAAATTGAATTTGATTCTTAACCAGAATGATTCATTAAGTGTTGCGCTTGCTGACCTTGACAAAAAAGCCTTTACAGGTCATTATTTGATTGGGAGTTTTGAAGAATTGAAAGATGGTGGAGTAGTGGCTAAGGAAGGCGGAATTTTCAAGATTGGGGGTGTCCCAGTTTTAAAAGACGAATTTGCTGCCGAGTCGTTTAATGAAATTGATATTCGCAATACCACCAAAATTGATGTGTATGCAAGAAAATTTGAATTGATTTCTGATCATCCATCTGACTCATACAATGTGGTATTAGACCAAGATGAGGAACAAGTGGCTTATCTTGAAATAACAAATCCAGAGAGTTTTTGGAGATCTTCTAGATACATGGTTGCAGAAGTTAAGTAGGAGTATTTGATGCTAAAAGAAAATCCACATAATAGCTTTCGTTAGGACGAAAATAGAAATGAGCATAATCGCAAAAGAGGCAACAAAAGCAATGAGTTGCCTCTTTTTTTCTTTCGATTTTTCTTCTCGCAATTCATTCTTAATCGCTTTTAAAAGTTCAGGGCTGGCTTCCTTGTATGTTAACTTTTTACTACTTAATCTACCTTCAAACCCATCTCTAGAACGCAGAAAGTTACGGTTACCTCTCAGTCCAGAATTGTTTTTCATGGAACTCACCATTTGAGAAATAAAGCCTGCTCCTGCGCTCATTTTTGACTTATGTTTAAGTGAAAAATAACGATTTATAATCTAAATGATACTCTTTGTTAAGCAATCGTGATTGTGGTTAAATATTCAGACTTTTGCGCCAAGCATTTGAAAGATGAGTAAGAAAGGTAGAATACTAGTTGCAATGAGTGGTGGAATCGATAGTTCGGTTGCTGCTATGTTGTTGCATGATGAGGGCTATGAAGTTATTGGGATTACCATGAAAACATGGGATTATGCAACTTCTGGTGGCGCTCGAAAAACTACTGGTTGCTGCAGTCTTGATGATATAAATGATGCACGCGCATTGGCCGTAGACAAAGGTTTTCATCACATGATACTTGATATAAGAGCCGAATTTGGTGACAATATCATTGACAATTTTGTGGAAGAATACCTTGCCGGAAGAACGCCAAATCCGTGTATTATGTGCAACACGCA
>CAZWXC010000483.1:0-3029 GCA_964637935.1 uncultured Flavobacteriales bacterium
CCAATATGGGTGCTGCGTTAATTGCAACGCTCACTGCTTTTTGTACTACCGTTTTGCACGAATTGCCTTCCATCACTGAATGGATTCTTCCAAGCATCATTTTCTCACCCTTGCTTTCTTATTACATCAGAAAATCACGCAAACCTTCAACCCTTTAATCGTCATGAAAAACGCTTTTAAATCAATTCTTACTAGCGCACTTTTTATAGTGCTTTCGTTTGTTGTTCAAGCGCAAATAACCAATGCTGTTCGCGGACAAGTGATCGAAAAAATCACGGGCCAGTCATTGCCCGGAGCCACCGTTTTGATCATTGATTCTGATCCTTTAATTGGAACCACAACAGACATGGATGGCTATTTCGAAATCTCAAATGTGCCCGTTGGTCGCGTGAGTATACAGATTTCATTTTTAGGCTATGAAACCGTTGTGCTGCAGGATCAATTTCTTACTGGCAGCAAGGCGCTCAACCTCAATGTGAATATGGTAGAAAGTGTGGCTTCTTTGAAAGCTGTAGAAATAGTGGCTGAAGAAAACAAACGCGAAACCGTGAATAAAATGGCGACTGTTAGTGCTAGAACTTTTTCAGTGGAAGAAGCTGAACGCTTTGCTGGAGCAAGAGCTGATGTGGCTCGCATGGCATCAAACTATGCAGGCGTGCGCGGGGCAAATGATGCCACCAACGACATTGTCATCAGAGGAAATTCATCGAACGGATTGCTTTGGCGAATGAATGGAGTTGATATTCCAAACCCGAATCACTTTGGCAATTTAGGTGCAACTGGAGGTCCAGTTTCTATGTTGAACAGCAACGTTTTGCGCAATTCAGATTTCATGACGGCCGCGTTTCCTGCAGAATACGGAAACGCTACTTCGGGTGTCTTTGACCTTACCATGCGCAATGGAAATGCCAACGAACACGAGTTTTTAGGGCAAGTTGGTTTTAATGGTTTTGAATTAGGTGCTGAAGGACCTATCAGTAAGAAATCTAGAGCTTCTTACTTGGTAAATGCGCGTTATTCAACGCTTGATGCAATGCAAAAACTAGGGATGAGCGTGGGCACGGGTTCGGCTGTGCCCGAGTATCAAGATGTGACCTTCAACTTAAATTTTCCGAGCAAAGTTGGTGCTTTTCAGCTGTTTGGAATTGCGGGAAATAGTGCTATTGATTTGTTGGGAAGTGAAGCTGATACAACAGACGGTAGCATTTTATATGGGACAGATAATCTGGATATTATCGATCGAAATCAAATGGCCGTGGTGGGTTTGAATTATAAGAAAACGCTTGGCGCGAATGCGTATTCAAGCTTTACGTTGGCTTACACTTATTTTAATGCGAAAAACAATGTAGACACGGTAAATGTGCTAACACGCGAGGCGTGCAATTGCGATTGGTTTTTTGAGCGTGAGCGAAATGATAAAGTGTTTGCGCATTGGTTTGTGAGCAAGAAATTCAGCGCTAAAAGCAATGTGAAAGTGGGTGTGATTGCCAATCAGATGATGTTTGATTTTTACTCAAAAGTGAGAGTTTCAGAAACGGAGTATGACACTACGAGTAATGCAAACGGTGCCACGCAATTACTGCAATTGTATGCGCAATGGCAATGGAAACCGAGAAATCGCTGGATTGTGAATACAGGAATTCACGGTGCTTATTTGGCACTAAACAATTCTTGGTCTGTAGAACCTAGAGTTGGTGCACGATTGAATCTTGCTCCAAATCAGAACTTGAATTTTGGCTATGGATTGCATTCAAAAATGCAGCCGATGGGATTGCTTTTTAATGAAAAACGAGACTCAGAAGGTGCTTTGAGCGAAGTGAATCGAAACCTTGGTTTTACCAAAAGTCACCATTTCGTTTTGGGGTATGATTGGTCGTTGCCAGCCAATTGGCGTTTAAAATCTGAAGTTTATTACCAGCATGTGTTTGATGCGCCTGTGAGCAAAATAGATCCGAACGTTTCTTACATCAACTTCCCATCCATTCCGAGTGATTTTTCAGATGACATTGAGCATTTTAAAAATGCTGGCAAGGGCCGCAATTATGGTTTGGAAGTGACTATTGAAAAATTCATGACCAAAGGTTTTTACCTCTTGGCAACTTCAAGTGTTTATAAATCGCAGTATGAAGGTGCTGGAAATGGCTGGAAATCATCTGCTTGGGATGCGGGCTATGTGGTGAATGGATTGGCAGGAAAGGAATTTGCACTGAACAAAAACAAGGTGGACAAAAAAGTAGACCTGCGTTTAGTATTTGATGTGAAGGGTACTTATGCTGGCGGCCAACCTGCGGTTCCAATAGATTTGGATGCATCAAAACTAGCGGGCGAAGCAGTTTATGACCTGACCAATGGCTATTCAGATAAGTTGAAAGATTACATGCGACTTGATGCCAATGTTGGCTTTAAAATGCTCACCAAAAAATTCACCCAAGAGTTTACTGTTATTGCCCAAAATGTGACCAACAAACAAAATCCGTTTTTTGAGCGATATGATGCGGTTTCGCAAAAAGTTCAGGTGGTGAATCAACTTGGCTTGTTTGTGGTGCCAACTTATAGAATTACATTTTGAGATGAAACAATTGGTCAGCTTTTTAATGCTTGCATTTGGGTTTTATGCGTCAAATGCTCAGGTTTATATCGAAAAGCAAACGCGCCATCGTTTTGCGCAGCTTCATCTTGGTGCTGATATGCAGACGAGTGTGGGAGGCGAAACACGCTTTTTGGAAAACGATAATTCGATCAATAGTCTCCGTTTGAATTCTATCATCAAGCCAAGATTCACGATCGGTGGAACACACTTTTGGGGTCACGCGGATTTTTATATCGCGATACCATTGTTTAATCCAGCAATAGAGAAGAACAATCAAAGCATTGTGTTTAATTCGGGTGTTGAAACGGTTTTTAAGTTGTTCGATCCAGGCTTCCATTTCGAACCTTCCTTCCCGTTCGGTTAAAACGGTGCTTCTTTTAGCACAAGAGTTTCAGCCTGCCAATTCCTTGTTTCTGTTGCGCTCTTGTCAAAAAAGATC
>CAZWXC010000484.1:0-3011 GCA_964637935.1 uncultured Flavobacteriales bacterium
GCGGGGTGTGGTACGTACTTGATGAGATCGATGTATTTTTGTTCGGTGAGTACAACCACTGGACTGGCCTAATCGGTATATTCCTTGGTGTCTTACTACTCTACATACCTGATCGTGACCTCAAAGAAATCGAGAAGCTCTAAACAATACATGATACTGAGTGCCTCATGAAAAAAGTCCTTCTCATCCTTAGTCTCATCATTGCGATCTTGATCATGAGTGGCTTCGTCTGGTACCAGTCGGCCCCATACCTACTATCATAGTCCACATCAAGCATGTATACACTGCTCATTTCTTCAATCCTAATTCTGGTTTTGATTCTCATCATGAGACATTTTGCAAAAATATATCTACATGTATCTGAGGATCTTCCGTATCGTAAAAAGACATATTTCTTCACTAGATCTGAATATGAGTTCTTTCAAATTTTGCGTAATGAACTTAACCAAACCAAGTACGTAATCTTCCCAAAAGTCCGCCTTGGTGATTATGTTGAAGTAAGTCTTACAACACAAAAGCGTTTACAACATTGGAATCGTATTAAATCACGCCACATTGACTTCATAATTTGGGATACCGAAACTGGTACTATTAAACTTGCAATTGAACTAGATGGAAACTCTCACAATACTAACAAATCCATCCATGATGATAATTTCAAAAATATGTTGTTTGAAAAAATTGATATTACACTTATTAGAATCAAGGTCGGATCAGACTTTATAGATGAGATTAAAAAGCTTACTCAGATTCTTCAAATTGAGAATACAATCAAATGATGATAGTCTTGATCCATGAGTGAGAATAACCGAATTAAATCAGCTGAGCAACGTATCAAGAAATTTTGTAACGATAGGGATTGGTCACAATTTCACGATCCAAAAAACCTAGCTATTTCACTTCAGCTTGAAGCATCCGAGGTATTGGAGCTATTTCAATGGACAAAGAATAACGAGATCAGTGACGGTATGGAAACTGAGTTACCTGACGAATTGGCTGACGTACTTTATTGGGTACTTATGTTGGCAAATCATTATGATATTGATCTATTAGACGCTTTTGATAAGAAGATGGATAAAAACGAACTTAAATATCCAATTGAGAGAGCAAAGGGAAATTCTGCAAAGTATTCAAAACTTTAATCTATGCGAGATAAGTTCTTCGTTGAAATTAAGGATTATGAGTTCAGCTCAGGAACACTAAAGAAAATTGGTGATATTAATTTCATTAAAGGATGTTGGCCACTGGTTTACATTCTACGCGACGACGAATCAAAAATAGCGTACATTGGAGAGACGACCGATGCGTTGTCTCGCATGGGTGCCCATCTCCGTCACTCAAAAAAGAAAATTCTAAAGACCGTGAAGTTCATTATGAGCGATCGATTTAATAAGTCAGCTACTTTGGATATTGAATCAAATTTAATTCGTTACATGTCTGGCGACGGCGAGTATCAATTACTGAATGGCAATGTGGGTATTTCCAATCATACCTATTTTCAGCAGAGAGAACTTTATCTTGAAATATTTAAAACTGTATGGGATGAATTGAGACGAGATGGGGTTGCAAAATCTACTCTAGAGTCAATTGATAATTCTGATTTATTCAAATATTCCCCGTATAAAGCTCTTACTCAAGAACAAAAGGACGGTCTGATAGACATAATAAAATGTTTGCTTAATGATTCAACGAATACTGTAACGGTTGAGGGGGGTGCTGGTACTGGGAAGTCAATTTTAGCACTGTATCTGTTCAAGCTTCTCTATAATGACCCAGACGATTTAAATTTTAATGATTTTGGAGATGATGAATTTGAATATATCAGGCTTGTACGTGAACTGCAGATAAAGTACCCGAAACCAAGAGTCGGTCTAGTAATACCCATGTCAAGTTTTAGAAGCACTATTAAGGGTGTTTTTAGTAAGATACACGGTCTTAAGGCAAGTATGGTACTAGGCCCAGCAGAGGTAGTTCGTCATAGGTATGACATATTAATTGTGGATGAATCTCATCGCCTACGAAGACGAGTTAACCTTGGAGCTTACTTTGGAGCATTCGATAAAGCTAATTTAAAAATTGGTTTATCAAAAAACGATGGAAATGAACTAGATTGGGTAATAAAACAAAGCGATAAACAGATTTTGTTTTATGATAAGAATCAATCAATTAAACCCTCTGATGTCCAATCAAGTTGTTTTGAGCAGATTTCTAGATCGCAAAAAACTAAAAACATAAAACTTAAATCCCAATTGAGATCTTTAGGGGGCAATGATTACGTTGATTACGTAGATCGCCTTCTTAGTTGCCGTTTACGTGAATCGGACAAGGTTTTTAGTACGAATTCATACGATTTTCAAATGATAGATTCGTTTCCAGAAATGGTTGAAAAAATATCTGATCGCGATAAAGAGTTTGGCTTATCTAGGATGGTTGCTGGATATGCTTGGAAATGGCTATCACAGAATAATACCGATAGTGACATTTTTGACATAGAGATTGATGGCGTTAAACTAAGATGGAATAGCACAAACAGTGATTGGATAAACTCTGAAAATGCAGTCAAGGAAGTTGGTTGTATACATACTACTCAGGGTTATGACCTAAACTACGTTGGAGTTATTTTTGGTAACGAGATTACTTATGACCCGATTAAGGAGGAGATTGTAATTAAGCGTGAGAACTACCACGATAGAAACGGAAGACTGTCTGCGAATTCTGATGATGAGCTAAAGCAATTTATAATAAATATTTATAAAACTATAATGTTGCGTGGTATAAAGGGAACATATGTATATGTATGTGATACCGAGCTTCGTAAATACTTTTCCAAATTTATTCCGCGAGTTAATGAAACAAGATTTGAAAATACTCAAAGAGATAGTGAATACGATAAGAAGTTAACAATTTCCCCTTACGCAAAAAATTTAGTATCAATCCCGCTTTATGACTCAGTTGGATGTGGTGAATTTATGTACGCTGATTCAGTAAACCATGAGACGATAGAAGTTCCT
>CAZWXC010000485.1:0-3011 GCA_964637935.1 uncultured Flavobacteriales bacterium
TGATAGCGTAATTACTTAAATTGCGCTCAAACCATTGAAAAGACTGTGCATTTTAAACATCTTTGACGCTCGTTTTTTTATTCGTTATCAGATTCAGATTAAACACTAACATGGCCATTTCAAAACAAGAACTAGCATTTAACAAGAACGAAGATCAGATGAAGCTTTTGCTTTCTAACCTAAAAAGAAAGCTAGAAAAAGTGCATCAAGGTGGTGGAGCAAAACGCATAGAAAAGCTTCATGCTCAAGGCAAAATGACTGCTCGCGAGCGCATTGAAGAATTGCTTGACAACAACAAGCCTAAAATTGAAATTGGCGCTTTTGCTGGCGAAGGAATGTATGCGGAATATGGCGGTTGCCCGAGTGGCGGTGTAGTAGTTTATCTAGGTTATGTTTCGGGCAAAATGTGCATTGTAGTGGCTAATGACGCTACTGTGAAAGCTGGAGCATGGTTCCCAATTACGGGTAAAAAGAATTTGAGAGCGCAAGAAATTGCAATGGACAATTACCTTCCGATCATCTATTTGGTAGATAGCGCGGGGGTTTTCCTTCCGATGCAGGATGAAATTTTTCCTGACAAGGAACATTTTGGGCGCATTTTTAGAAACAACGCGATTATGAGCAGCCGCGGAATCAGTCAAATTTCTGCCATCATGGGCAGCTGTGTGGCTGGTGGCGCTTATTTGCCAATCATGAGTGACGAAGCCATGATTGTAGAAGGAACAGGAAGTATTTTCTTGGCTGGATCTTATTTGGTGCGTGCTGCCATTGGCGAAGACGTTGACAACGAAACCCTTGGTGGAGCAGAAACGCATTGCGAAATTTCTGGTGTTACCGATTATAAATGCAAAGATGACCAAGAAGCGCTTGATCGCATCAAAGGCATTATGGACAAGCTTGGCAGCAAGCAAAAAGTGGGCTTCGACAGAAAAGAATCGAAGCCACCAAAGCTTGATCCAAAAGAAATCTATGGCATTTTTAGCGAGCAAACCTATGACACACGCGAAATCATCAAGCGCATCGTTGACGATTCAGAATTTGAAGAATACAAAGAAGGTTACGGTCAATCGATTGTAACTGGATATGCACGTGTTGACGGCTGGGCTGTGGGCATTGTGGCCAACCAGCGCACCGTAGTGAAAAGCAAAAAAGGTGAAATGCAATTTGGCGGTGTGATCTACTCTGACAGCGCAGACAAAGCGGCTCGATTTATCATGAATTGCAACCAGAAAAATATTCCATTGGTTTTTCTGCAAGATGTAACTGGTTTTATGGTTGGCTCACGCTCTGAGCACGGTGGCATTATAAAAGATGGCGCCAAAATGGTGAATGCAATGAGCAATTCGGTCGTTCCAAAATTCACTTTCATTTTAGGCAATAGCTACGGTGCAGGAAACTACGCCATGTGCGGAAAAGCTTATGATCCACGCTTGATTTATGCCTGGCCAACTGCTGAACTTGCCGTGATGAGCGGAAAGTCGGCCGCAAATACGTTGCTTCAAATTGAAGTGGCTTCGCTCAAAGCAAAAGGCGAAGTAATCACCGATGAAAAGAAAAAGGAATTGCTGGACAAAATCACTCAGCGCTACAAAGAGCAAACTTCACCTTATTACGCTGCTGCAAGGTTGTGGACAGATGGCATCATTGACCCATTAGACACGCGCACCATCATCGGCATGGGCATTGAAATGGCTAGCCACGAGCAGGAAGTGAGAAGATATAATGTTGGCGTTATTCAAACGTAGCCTTAGAGTGGGCAGTTGGAAATAGTGTCACTTCGACTCCGCTCAATGACCAATATTGGAGGTTTACTTACCTTAAAACGAAAATTTCTTAACCTGAGAAATGGGCTGATTGTTTCTGACAACACTTACAATCGCTTTCACAGATTTGAGTTTATCGTGAGGCACTTTAGCATCTGTTGTATCTCCAATGCGCTTCAATAAATGGTTATGAATCAACGCATCCACTTTGACCCAACGATCGTTTTCTGGTTTTGCGTTGCGCTTTGTAGTAATAGCAATTACTATCTCATTTTCATCATTCAACGACTGAATTTCGTATCGATCAAAATCTTCTTTTTTAGCCAAATACACCTTGATTTTCAATCGGTAATCAGAAACTCCCTTTGGATATTCTGGGCGCGAAACGGTTCCCATTCTCGCTTCTAAATCATAGTAGTTTGGCATAACTGCTCATTATTTTTCGGGCAAGATAAGCTTAGCTTGAGTTCTAAGATGTAACAAGCCAAAATGTATTTTTGATTGTACATGGAGCAGCAAATCAATCTTTTCATTTCTATTGCGAAAGCATTGCCCGAAGTAACAGAAGCACCACATTTTGAAAAACACGCTTTTAAAGTGAAGAACAAAATCTTTGCAACGCTCAACCAAAAAGAGCATCGCGCAACGGTGAAATTAAATCCTAAAGATCAAGACTTGTTTTGCTTGCACGACAAAAGTGCCGTGTTTCCAGTACCAAACAAATGGGGAAAATCTGGATGGACACACATTCAATTTGAACATGTGAAAAACGAAGTGATTGAAGATATTTTAATAGCAGCTTACGTTGAAGTAGCCCCACCAAACTTGAGCAAAAACCTTATTGATGGTTTGGAATAATCGAAAAATCGCTTAATCCACCTTCAAGATTCTGTGCGACTCTCCTACTCCATTTTCAGTGGTGATCCTTAATAAATAAACTCCTGATTGCAAAGATGACAGGTCAATGGCATTTGGCAAATCGACTTCTGAACGCATCAACAAATTGCCACTGCTTCCGTAAATGTCAATGACTGCCTTAGTTTCAATTCCCTGCAATTGAAGTAAATCTTGAGTAGGATTCGGATACAATGAAAACGCTTGTTCGCCTTCATTTTTAAGTCTTAAAATGGCTAGTTCGTTGGTTGTTCCGTCAAAATCTGTTTGAGATAGCTTGTATAAAACCGAATGATTTTTCCCGCTTTTATCGAAATCTTGGAATTCGTAAATAGTTGGAACATTGGAATTGCC
>CAZWXC010000486.1:0-3010 GCA_964637935.1 uncultured Flavobacteriales bacterium
TCGTATAATTGATGAGAGTCAATTGACTTCCGACAAGGTTTTGATTTTATCCAAAGTTAAATTGATGAATGTTGCAATGAAGAAAGAGTTCCTGTATACTTTGGTAGCAGAAAATGAGGCTAATTTACGTGAAGGGAAAATTTCAGTTGACTCACCAATAGGAAAAGGCTTATTGGGTAAGAAAGTAGGAGATATTGCCGAAATTCAAGTTCCAAATGGAATTATGAAATTTGAAGTGCTTGAAATTTCAAGATAATGCCAAGCATTTTCAGTAAAATATTATCTGGTGATATTCCTGGTCACTTTGTAGCAAAAAACGATCAGTTCTTTGCTATACTGGATATAAACCCTTTGCGAGAAGGTCATGTATTGGTGATTCCAAATCAAGAAATAGATTATTTGTTTGATATAGATGAAGAACTTTTAGCAAGTTATATGGCTTTTACAAAGCGTGTTGCAAAAGCGATAGAAAAAGTAGTGCCTTGTAAGCGAATTGGAATAGCTGTAATAGGCTTAGAAGTTCCGCATGCGCACATACACCTTGTACCAATTAATCATGTAGGTGACATTGATTTTACGCAGCCAAAACTTGCACCAAGTCAAGAGCAACTTGCTGAAATGGCCGCGCTGATAGGTTCAGTCTTTATTTAATCCGATCAGGGTTTTGCCTTATAAAAGCATCCCAACCTTTTTTACCTCCACTCGGAATTTTTGATGTTGATTGGTAATAGTGGCAAACCGCCACTGCAAGTCCATCGGTTGCGTCTAGATATTTTGGAAGTTCATTGATGGTCATCAGGTTTTGAAGCATCGCGGCAACCTGTTCTTTGGATGCAGCTCCATTTCCAGTAATGGATTGTTTAATTTTTCTTGGACTGTATTCCGAAATCGGAACATCTCGGCTCAATCCAGCTGCCATGGCCACACCTTGAGCTCTTCCAAGTTTGAGCATAGATTGTACGTTTTTCCCAAAGAATGGAGCTTCAAGAGCCATGTGGTCTGGGTTGTACTGATCTACTAAAACCAACACTCGTTCGAAAATGCGTTTCAATTTTAGACCTGTATCCGTCTCTTTAATTTGAATCGCTCCCATACTCAAAAGTTCTAATTTGGTGTTCACTACTTTTAGAACGCCATAACCCATTACGTTTGTTCCTGGATCGATACCTAATATTATGGTTTCTTTAGCCACTTTTGTGCAGATTTTTATGACGCTAAATAAGTTTGAGTAAGACTTCGAAAATACTTGTGAAAGGAGCTAAAAAGCTCATCCGGATTGAAAGTTCTGAACAAAGCAGTGCGCTGAGGTCTGTGTTTGGTTTTTTTGTCAAAGTCTTGATTTCATCATTGGCCATTGGCTTTATTGCTTATAAATTGAATCAACGCCAATCTGATCTATCACTTTTTTTAGATCATTTACTCTCGCTTTCTTTTTCTGAAATCGTATTAAAGTTCTTGATTCCAAGCATTGCCTTAATGATGCTTAATTGGTGGATGGAAGTGGTGAAGTGGAAAAAATTATTGGATACCAATGTTGAGATTTCTTGGCGAACATCCATTAAAGCTGTTTTGAGTGGAACTACGATCGGTGTTTTTTCTCCCAATCGTATGGGTGAATTTGTTGGACGAGTATTGGCTTTAAAACCAGAGCAACGCATAAAAGGTAGTTTGCTGTCAATGGTAAATGGTTTATCTCAAAGCCTTGCTACGTTTACGTTTGGGGTTTTCGGACTGTTGATTTTGGTGGAAGAGTTTGCAAAAGTTCCTCTTGGTTTTGTTGGAACAAAAATTCTTCAATTGACCCTTGTGATTGCTGTTGTTTTAGCATTTACAATTTATTTAAGGATGAATTTGCTTGTTATGTTGCCTTTGCGATGGAAAGCATTGGCAAAGTATCAGCATTATTTCGAGGTTTTTACTGCGGTAGATGCACGCCTTTTGAAACGGCTGTTTAACCTGTCGATGGTTAGGTTTTTGACATTCATACTTCAATATGTGGTTGTTTTTAATCTGTTATTGCCAAGTCCTAATTTGTTGCAGGTACTAGTAGGTTCTGTGCTTACCTTGTTTTCCTCAACGTTACTTCCTTTTCTGCCAATTCCTGATTTACTTATTCGCGAGTCAATGGCACTGAGTTATTTCCAGCTATATGATTTTGATCCGCTAATAGTAAGTGTGGCGGTTTTGGTGGTTTGGTTGGTTAACGTGGCTTTACCGGCTTTAATAGGAACTTCCGCATTGTTTACTTATCGCATATTCAAAGCGAAATGATTTTGTTTATTGGTGTTGCGCTGGTCGCTGTTTGGTGGCTGTTTTTTGTATCCATTGATTACTTCCTACGAAAGCGCAATCCTAAATCAGAGCAAATAGGAATTGAATTTCTTAAAAGTGATATCGCTGTTTTGATTGCAGCGCGAAACGAGGAACGAGTTATTTATAAATGTCTTGAAAGCATTTCAGCTGAAACGCAAGAAACAAGAATAAGCGTGCTTTTGGTGAATGATCATTCAACAGACAATACTTTGATGGAGGTAGACAAAGCAAAACTTCAATTTCAGAACCTAGATATAACAGTGATCGAGAATGTTGAGCATGGTAAAAAAGCTGCGCTATGCTTGGCTTTAAGTCAAGTGAAAACGAAGTTGATTTACTTAACAGATGCCGATTGCCAAATACAATCAGGGAGTTTTAGCACTATGCTAAAACGCATGAATCATGGAAGTTTTGCCGCAATACTTGGAGTTGTTGAATATGAAGTAACTGGTTGGTTTTCGAGATTGATTGCTCTTGAAAATTGGAATAATATGGCCGTGACCGAGGCTTTTACCAAAGCTGGTAAACCAATTTTGTCAAACGCTGGTAATTTTATGTTTCAGACCGAGTTCTTGCCGCTTTTTCAGGAATCGTTAGAAAGCAAGTTTGCCAGTGGCGATGACATGTTTTTTTTAGAGAAACTAACCCGAGAAGGCGAAAAGATTGGATTTGAGAAAAATGCGGTGGTGAAAACAAA
>CAZWXC010000487.1:0-2995 GCA_964637935.1 uncultured Flavobacteriales bacterium
CAACTGCGGGCGAAGTGCGCAAGTAAGAACTAACACGTTGCAATTCAGTAATGCTCTCCGCGCGTAAATCAGCTTTGTCAAAGTCGAACAAAATGTTTCTGAAAACTACTTTTTCTGTTCCAGGAGTAGCATTGTTTTTTGGTGTTTGTTCTGCAACAGCAGCAGCATTTTCAGCCTTTTCTGTTTGCTCAGATGCAATTTTGTCTTTGATTTTAGCTGGAGCAGGAGTTGTTTTTGCAATTACTTCTTTGCTAGTTGCATTTGCTTCAGCAACAGGCTCAGTTACTTCTGTTTTTGGTTGCTCTATTGCAATTTTGTCTTCAATTTTAGCAGGAACCGGAGTTGTTTTTGCGACCACTTCTTCGCTAGTTTTTTTAGCTTCAACAGAATCTTCGGTCACTTCTGTTTTTAGCATTTCTGGAGTGATTTTGTCTTCAATTTTAGCAGGAACCGGATTTGTTTCTGCAATCATATCTTCTTTCGCTTCAGTAGTAGTGGTTTGGCTTGCTTCACTTGTTGCTGTTTCTGATTTTTGAGCAGCTTCAGGTGTTGTATATTCTGCTACATCAGCTTTTATGTTTGCTGCTTCTGGGTCAATATTTTCAGCTACTTCCTGCTGCATATCTGCTGGCACAACCATTTTGCTATTGTCTACTTCTGGCAGTGTAGCTAGCAAGGCTTCAAAAGGTTTATCAGCTAGCTTTTTTTCAATGTTCTCCGCTTTTTCAACAGGGCTTTTTTCTTCAGGCTTTATTTCAGAAGCTACAAGATATCCGGCTCTAGCTTCAGGCATTCTGTTGGCTGCTAAATTGCTATCAGCTTCCGTCATCATTTTATCATAAGCATTCTCCTCATTATAAATGAAGCTTCCATCTTGCACTTCATAAATACCAATGCTCGTGTTTGCTAATGATGTACCATTTGGGTCTAAAATGTCTACTGTTTTCACAAACTTGGTAATTTCAATAGGGTCGGTGCTTGCTGTAATGAGTGATCTAAGTGAATCAATTTGAGTTGTACTTAAACTCAAGAAATCTAGGTTTGGATATCGCTTAATGATTTCTTCATCTGCATTAAAAAAGGCATTGTTAACCGTGGTTTTCTGTGCATAAACACGGTCTTTGCTATCCACCATTTTCTCCATGTTTATTTCTTGATGAAGTGCATACAATTCTGTTTGTACGGGCACCTTAAATGTTCCATCTTGAATGGAATAACCAGGAATTTCAACCGTGTATCTGTATTCGTTACCTGTTTTAAGATTGAACTCATAATCGCCAGAAGTTGCATTTACTGTTTTAATTAAAATACCTGTTTTTACATCAAACACCTTAATAACAGCACTACTAGGTTTGCCATCAGCAATCAATAAACCTTCAATTTTGGCCATAGCAAGTTGCTCAGCAGTTGGCTTAGCCGCTAAGGTGGCTTCTGTGATCATTTTGCTGTTGTCAACCTCTGGAAGCGTAGCTAAATAGGCCGTTAAAGGTTGGTCTTCTAGTTTTTTGTCTATTTCATTTATTCTAGAAGTAGGGTAGGAGTCTTCTGGTTTCATTTCAGCGGCTATCACATAACCTGCTCTTGCTTCTGGTAATCTATTTTCATCAAAATTTTGATCGGCCGTATCAATTGTTTGTTGGTAGCGCGCTTCTTCTCCGAATAAAAACTGTCCATCTTCTACTTCATAAATACCGATTGAAACATGCGCAAGAGAAGCCCCATTTGCGTCTACCACGTTCATTGTTTTTACAAACTTGGTTATCTCGATCGGGTCGGTGTTGCGTGTAATCAGAAAACGAAGTGAGTCTATTTGGTCAACACTTAAACTCAAGAAATCTAAGTTTGGATAGCGATTGATTATTTCTTGATCAGCATTGAAAAATGCATTGTTTACAATGGTTTTTTGACCAAAAACAGCATTTTGGTCGTTGGTCATTTTTGCCAGTTGAATTTCTTGATGAAGATCGTATAACTCTGTTTGTACAGGCACACTAAACTCACCATCTTGCACAGTGTAGCCAGGCGCTTCAATGGTATATTTGTAATCGTCACCGGTTTTTAGCTGCATTTCATAGCTTCCGTTTTTCGAATCGGCATTATAAGTACCAACTAGTATTCCCGATTTTAGATCGTATACTTTTATAATAGCAGCTGTCGGGATAGCTTCAGCAGAAATAAGTCCTTTGATGGTTGCCATTGAAAGCTCTTCTGGTGTTGGCCTTGAGGCAATACTTGGTTCTGAAACTAGTTTAGATTCGTCAACTTCGGGTAATGTGGCAAGTAATGCTTCAAAAGGCTGGTCTTTAAGCTTGTCGTCAATAACTTTTACTTGTTGTTTTGGGTAGGCTTCTTCGGGTTTTATTGCGCTTGCGACAAGGTATTCAGCACGCGCTTCTGGCAATAGATCTTTGTAGAACAAACCATCTGCTGAGACTATTTGCTCTGAATATCCCTTATAAATGATGTCACGCGTTTGAATCATTGCTACATTTTCAGAACCAATAACTTTGCTTGCCAATTTTGTTCCTTGTGGATCTAGAATATCTAACATTTGTATATAATTCGTAATCTCTACTGGATGAAATTCTTGAGCAACCAAAGACCTTAAAGAGTCTTTTTGAGTTTCGTTGAGTGCTGATGGCGAAATAGATGCATAACGCTCTTCGATCTTTTTATCTACGTTAAAAAAAGCGTTGTTGATTGAAGCTCGTTGAGCATAGACGCGACCTGCAGAGTCAGCCAAATTTTCAATCTTAATTTCTTGAAAAAGAGAATAATAATCGCATTGCTGCGGAACTGTGAACTCCCCGTCATGCGGTAAATAGCCATCGGCTCTTATGACAAACTTGTAGGTGGTTTCGGTTTTTAATCGCATTTCATATTCGCCAGTTTCTTTGTTGGCTATGTATGTGTTGATTAGTTCGTTTGTTTCCGGATTATAAATCTCGATGGTAGCATAAACTGGTGAATCCTTGTCTTCGCTATATACCAAACC
>CAZWXC010000488.1:0-2994 GCA_964637935.1 uncultured Flavobacteriales bacterium
AGCCACGCATTGCCTTGGTTTCCAGTAATGGTGGTGAGGTTTGTCCAAACTCCATTAGATTTTACGTCAATAGCTAAATCACCCATTTGTGAAGCCGTTTGTGCATACATGTGATATGCCAATGAAATTTTAGGATTGGTGACTTGATCTATGACCAAGCAAGGACTTTCTAAAATGGCTTGCTGTTCAAAGCAAAAACTGGCTTCGGTATATAAATACTGACCTGTTGCTGTGCCTGGATTGTAGTCGGTTGTTGGTCCGGTAGATCCTGATGGTGTGGTTCCGAAGTTTACTCTAAAGTCAATATCATCAGCGATACCATTAGTCAAATTGTTCCAATTCAAAACATTGCAGCTTAGGTTACAATCGCTAGTGTTGCAAGGAGTGTCGCCTTCAAAATCATCTAAAAAGGTTAATGATTGACCGCCATTAATGGTGATTGCATTGCTTAAGGTAGTTGAATCGCTTCCAAAAGCATTACTCACAACCAATTTTACACTGTAATTTCCAGCCGCAGAAATAATCACCTTTGGGTTTGTTGATGTGCTTGACGTGCCTCCAACAAAACTCACATTCGTGCTTGGTGTAATGGTCCAAATGCTGGATGTAGGTTGGTAAGCTGTGTTGTTCCAAAGCGAAATAGTATCGTAATTACATACATCGCTGTTTGACATGCTCACCTCAATAAATGCGAGTGGAGCTATGTTTTCAGGATCGTATAAATCGCTTTCCCAAAGACCTCGACCATAAGTTCCTGCTCTTAATCTGCTTGCGCCCCAGTTTCCTTGTGGGTGATATATTTCCAACTCAGTTATTTCAACAGTTGTTGGCAGTCCATCGTCAAACGGAATCCATGATGAAAGTGAATTGTCTATATAATACACGCCAGCGTCAGTACCTACGTATAGCCCGCCATTGCTCAATGGATCGGCTACCAAACAGTTAAGGTTAATTGTTGGTAAACCGCTAGAATAGAAACTCCAGCTGCTGCCACTGTTGGTTGACTTGTAAACATTGTTGCCTCGTATAATCCAAAGTGTGTTGTTTGAAAATGGAGACGTTTCTATATCTGAAAGCGTACCTGAACCGGGTAAATTAGTCGTTAATTCTGTCCAAGTTGGAGTAGAAGCCAGCGCGTTGTCGCTTCTGAATAGTTTATTGTCACTTCTTACTGCAAACAGTCGATTGCTGTTGAGTTTACTCTGTTTTACTCTGCGCATGTTTGAGCTATTGCTTCCAGCCAAGTTATTTGAGATTTGATCAAAAACTGGTGTTCCTGAAGAGGCGTTGGTTGTTCTCCAAATGTTTTTGTAGCCAATAAACATAATGTCAGAGTTTTCTCTATCCAGAATAAATGGCGTAATCCATGCGCCATCTTCAGTAATGCCATTTGTTCCATTTGCTGCAAAGCCGCTAAAGTTTACACCCGCATTGGTAGATCGGGTTATGTTTCCATAATAAACGGTGGCATACATGACCTCATCATTGTTAGGATCAATAATGCATTCCATTCCATCACCACCTCTTTCTGTTCTGAAAAGGGTGTTGTCCCAAACCGCAGTTCCGTTATCTTGATAACCATTAATAACCAGTGCATTTGTGTTCTGGCTTACACCAATTCTGTATATCTGCGCAATACCTAATCCTGAACTTAATTCAGGCCAAGTATTACCGCCATCATTTGTAGCGTATAAGCCACCATCATTGCAAACAAACAGTTTGTTGTTGATCGGATTGTAAGCCAACCAATGCTGATCTGCGTGAACAGATGCTGCGGTAGAAGAGCCAACCCAATGTGCTGCACAATCCCAATTCGCGCCATTGTCAGTTGATTTCCAAATATTTACGCCACCTACATAAACAATGCTAGCATCTGTTGGGTCAACTTCAATACATAGGTCATACCATCCTTGACCTTCTGTGCCAGATCCATTTTCTGCATATCCTAAAAGATTTGGTGTAGTAGATTGTGTGTTGAAACTTGAACCGGAATCGGTGCTTTTGTAAAGCCCTTGGTATGCAGATGAAATACAACTTAATACATAAACAGCGCTTGGATCATCTGCGCTAACTCCAATCACATATCGCTGCCCGTTGCTTGGCAATCCGCTAGTAATTTCGGTCCAAGTATTTCCTCCATCCGTGGTTTTATAGAATCCAGCCGAACCTGATGTTTCAGTTGCGTAGGCTATGATGCTGCTTCCTGGTTTCCATTTTATGTCTTTGTAAAAACTGCTGTTACTAGACTCTAATGTCCACGTGCTTCCGCTATTGATCGATCTGTAAATTCCACCCGAAGTAGCAGCTAAAATGTAAGCGCTGTTGGTGGGATGCATGATCATGGCGCCCACTTCTTTGTTTCCCATGCCGCTGTTTGATTGAAACCAAGTTGCGCCACCATCTGTAGATTTATAAACACCCAGCCCAACCGCATCTCCTGCGTCTCGGTCTCCTGTTCCGATATACATTATGTTGGTGTTGGTTGGATCAATCAATATAGCTGAAACGCCAAGCGTTGGCAAAAGATCAGTGTTCGAGGTCCAAGTGCTGCCGCCATCCGTTGTTTTCCATAAACCACCTGCTGGCGCACCTACCCAAAACGTGTTTGTGTCTGTTGGGTGAAAAGCAATGGCATTTAATCTTCCATTTCCGTTTGGTTGACCGGTGCCGTTATCTGGCTTTGCAAGTGGTCCAATTTCTGTCCAGTCGCCACCAATACTTTCTGCTCCTTGCAGCGTTTGATTGTAAGTTATTTCCCAAGATTCGTATGCGCTCTTTGTGGCGTCAGGAGCAGGAAAGCTTCCGTCCTCGTTCTCTCTATCTTCCCAATACCATTCCCATCGCTTAAAAACTTTCCAACCATCACCCGGATGACGTTCTCTACCATTCCAATAGGAATTGAAGGCTTTTTGTGTTTCGTAGAAATTGGCATTTGGATCGTCCATCATGTCAATCCAAATGGGTGTGTTTGCAGTATCAATAGCTTGACTTTTA
>CAZWXC010000489.1:0-2981 GCA_964637935.1 uncultured Flavobacteriales bacterium
GCGAATCGAGATTACGAACCCTACGCTCGAGAGCGTGACAAAGCGGTGTTTGAACTGCTCGCACAAAAAGACATTCCATTCAAAGCATTCAAAGACCATGTGATTTTTGAAAAAGACGAAGTTTTGAAAGATGATGGCGCACCCTACGTGGTTTACTCGCCTTATGCGAAGCGCTGGAAAGCGAAAATCAACACCTTTTTCTTAAAACCTTACCCTACAGAAAGCTATTTCAAAAACCTGCATCAAACAGAAGCAAAACCGTTGATTTCTTTGAATGAAATGGGATTTGAAAAACATGCAGACGATTGGGCAAATGAAGAAATAGACAAATCGATTATTTCTAACTATCACAACACGCGAGATATTCCAGCAAAACGAGGAACTACAAGGCTTTCGGTTCATCTACGATTTGGAACAGTTAGTATTCGCCAATTGGCCAAAATAGGGTTAGAAACCAACGAAAAATGGTACAACGAGCTAATATGGCGTGACTTTTACCAAAGCATTATTTGGCATTTTCCGCATGTGGTTGGCAACAGTTTCAGACCCGAATATGACTTTATTGAATGGCGTAACAACGAAGCCGAATTCAATGCTTGGTGCGCAGGACAAACCGGCTACCCTATAGTAGATGCCGGCATGCGCGAGCTGAACGAAACCGGATTTATGCATAACCGCGTGCGCATGGTTGTTGCTAGTTTTTTATCCAAACACTTACTTATCGATTGGCGTTGGGGTGAAGCTTATTTTGCACGAAAACTCGTTGATTTTGATTTAGCATCAAACAATGGTGGCTGGCAATGGGCTGCAGGTTGTGGAGTAGATGCCGCTCCATATTTCCGGGTTTTCAATCCATACTTACAAACCGATAAGTTCGATCCTGGAAAAGAATACATCCGCAAGTGGGTTCCCGAATTTCAATCCAATCAATATCCCCAACCCATTGTAGAGCACAAGATGGCTCGCGAACGCGCCATTGCCACTTACAAAGAAGGTTTAGCAAAAGGGAGATAGATTTTTCTTAGACATCAGATGTTAGATAATAGACAATAGACTTTTTTGGTCTTGTGTCTTTGGTCTTCAGCTATCAGTTTGAGATTGTAGACTTAAGATTAAAGACTCTAGACTTTGGTTTTCTGCTGTCTTTTGTCTTTAATCTCAAGTTTTGATACTACAACCACACCTGTAAGCATGAATTTAATCGCTCCAACCTTTTGTCATCAACTGAGAAAGTTACTTTTACTGCGTGACACAGACCAAAAATAGATTGATTTGCTTGGGACTGTTTATTCAGCTCTCTGGCATTTTAATAGGCCAAAATTTTATAAAAAATTGGCCTATGGTGCAGAATACCAATCTAACTTTTGTCGATCCTAACACAATAATCGGAAACCCAACTAATAATATCAATGGTGCTGGAGGTGGGGCGTGCTGGAACTCACATTCTGGAGCATTCAAATTCTATTTTGACGGATGGGATCTTTATGATGCTAATTTCAATTTGACTCCGAATGGAAATATTGTGAATATGGCGTTTTCAACAAATGGAAGTAGTGTGATAATACCTTGGTTAAATGATACCAATAAGTTCTTCCTATTTAGTCCAGCCTTAAACTCAGGTTCGATGCCAAATTTCACATATTCCGTAATAAATTTGAATCTAAATAGTGGTCTAGGAGATGTTGAGACAAACTTTAAGAATATTGAAATAAGTAATGAAGAATCTCAATCAATAGCTGCCACGGCTCATCGAGATGGATTAAAAGCATGGGTTGTGTCTCGAATTGGAGATGGGTCAAAGCTTCAGATTTGCTTAGTTGGAGACACCATTTTAGAAACAAGAACAGATTCTATTTTACCCGTTTTAGTTGGTCCTCGAGTAATCAAATTCTCACCAAACGGAAAATACTTGATCACTTATACTCAATCTAATATCTTAAGTATTATCCCATTTGACAACCTTACTGGATTACTTTCAAACCCTATTGAATACGCTTTTGATGGCGATATATCTGCGTTTTGTTTCTCTTCACACTCCACAATTTTGTATGCAATAGAGGCTTTAAATAATCTAGAGAAAAAACTTGTTCAAGTAGATTTGAAAACAAGTGTTCATGATTCTATCACCTCGACAAGCATCTATTCAAAAGGCATGGATTTGACTCGTTTTGGCTATATTTTTTTCCTCCGCACTTTAAATAATGTGGGAATTATCCAATCTCCAAACCAGTTCGGACCTTCCTGTAATTACATAGATTCTTTTTTTATTGCACTTCCTGATCCAATTGCATCAAGCCCTCCAAACTTCATTTCAAACTGGACAAACCGCATGTTTGATGTAGAACAAAACTGTGTTTCAGACTCAGCACAATTCTATTTTGCAGGGTACCGAATGGATAGCGCTGTTTGGGATTTTGGCGAACCAAGTTCTGGTGTGTTAAATCATGGTCTTGGCCAAGAAGTAAAGCATTTGTATGCAGATACAGGAACCTATACAGTAACGCTTTATGCTACCACCGGAATGCAAACAGATACCATTGTGCAAACGGTGCACATTGATGGACCGCTCAATCCGCTCGTTTTTTCAAACGATTCATTCAACCTTTGCTTTGGCGATAGCCTTGTGCTGAATGCTTTTCAACCTGAAGCATCCAGTTACTTATGGCAAGATTCTTCTAATTTAGATCAACTCATTGCCAAAGATTCTGGTTGGTATTCAGTCTCCATTGAAAATGGCTGCGGAGTAGTGATTGACAGTATTTATGTTTCGATCGATGATTCGATTCAACTCCAACCTTTGCTCGATACATTCTTCTGCGAAGGCGATACATTAACACTCGCGGCTCACACCAATGAGAACGCCACTTGGCTTTGGAGCAATGGCAATTCAACCTCTAAAACGCAAATCACAGCCAACGGAAACAACGAAATTGAAACTTGGGTAACGGCCACCAACGCTTGCGGAAGCGTGAGCGATACGG
>CAZWXC010000490.1:0-2968 GCA_964637935.1 uncultured Flavobacteriales bacterium
TCTCTTTCGTACAAATTGAATAAGTAATAGAGGAATGGTAAAATAGCAAACTGCAGTAACCAAATCACCTATGACATGAGGCCACAAAATTTCAGGTTGCCATTGGTAGCAGTGCCCATGAGGCATAAACTGCTGATCAAAAAAATCTCCACAAAATGTCATAACTCAACTGTATTTCTATCGCATTAACCCTATGCCATGAAATTACAGCGTTTAGACAAATAAGTCCTTGGTTAATTACCTAATTTACATATTCTCAACCGTGAATAAATTCAGAAGGTTTAATTATTGAACGCTAAGTTGCTATATCCGCAGTATACTCAGGATTTTGAATTCCAAATCTCCCAACTTTTTTCAGCTTGAAGCTTCAACATCTCTGCGCCATTTTTTATGGAAGCGCCAGCCAATTTACACTTTCGTAAAAAGGGTGTTTCGCTGGGGTTGTAGATAAGGTCGAATACAAAATGTTGACTGCCAATTGCTTCGTATGCAATGTCTGGAAAAGTCTCGGTTTGTGGACTCATTCCTAAAGGCGTGGTGTTTATGATCAAATGTGAATCATGAACCAAGCTTGCAGGCAGGTTTTCATAATTGAGTTCGCCACTTCTAGAAACAATCTCAAACGGGATTTCAAGGCGCTTTAAGGCAAATTTCACCGCTTTTGCGCTACCGCCATTGCCAAGTATAAGCGCATGCTTAATGGGTTTGTTAAGCCACAGATTTAGAGAAGTTTCAAAACCGAAAACATCCGTATTGTGTCCAATAAGTTTTTCATTTTCGATGAACACACAATTTACCGCGCCAATCTGCTTTGCCTCGTTACTCAGTTCATTCAAATAACTCAAAACAGATTCTTTGTATGGAATAGTCACGTTGAAGCCTTGCAGATGCTCTTTTTCTAGCAAAGCAGGCAATTGATCAATGCGCTGTAGCGGAAAAAGTTTGTAAGAGCAATCTTTAATGGATTCGCGCTTGAATTTATCGGTAAAGAATTTTTCGGAGAAAGAGTGGGCTAGAGGATTGCCTATTAACCCAAATTTTTTCATGCTTGGTCAGATTTGTTGGCCATGCGCTCTGTTACAAAAACAGTGGCAAAACCTAGAATCATAAGCACGATACAGCCAATAACTTGCGGTTCGTTGCCGTAGAGAAAATTATTTTCTAAGCCACTGAAGGTTGTTGGTAATACGCTTTTGCTAAACACCACCACTGTTTCTCCACTTTCTTTGGTCATGGTTTCAAGTACTTCTTGCCAAGGCCAAATTTTATTGAGCGAACCAATTAAAAATCCTGTGAGCACGGCCAGTGTAGTGTCTTTGTAGTTTTTGAATGTCCAACTCAATACACGTGAAAAAATGATCATTCCGGTAAGCATACCACCGCCAAACACGGCTAAAATGATGAGTTTATCCAATTCAAAGGTTTTCAACGCTTCTTTTACTGTTGGGATAATGTAGCTGTACATTCCCATTAGAAGCAAAATAAAACTGCCCGAAATACCTGGGAGTAAAAGCGCACTTACAGCAATCATTCCGCTCACAAACACAAACCATAAAGCCGGATTTCCGGGTGCTGGAACTGCTACTGTAATGTAATATGCCACAGCAGCTCCAAAAGCTATTGCCATTATTTTTTTACCATCCCAATGGCTTATTTCTTTACCTACAATCAGTGCACTCACGATGATTAAACCAAAAAAGTAAGACCAAACTAATAGGGGATAAGTTTCAAGTAAATGCGTGATTAAGAATACGCCAATCACGATACCTACCAGCATTCCGCCAATTAGCGAAAGCACAAAGTTTCCATCAACCGCTTTCCACAAGCCTTTTATTCCATCTTCTTTCCAGCCTTTTAGGGCAACTGGGCCAATGGACTTGATAACATTGAGCAAACGCTCGTAAATGCCAGTAATAAAAGCAATAGTACCGCCAGAAACTCCGGGAACCACTTCAGCCATTCCCATAGCAGCGCCTTTTGCAGCGTTTAAGAGGTGAAACCTCATAGTTAATAATCTTTAGTAAGTTGGTAGAGTAGGATCAATTTCGTGTGCCCAAGCTAATATGCCACCGCGCAAGTTTACCACGTTGTGGTAGCCACGGCTCATCAAAGCGTTTACAATTGCTCCAGAACGTCCTCCGCTTTTGCAATGAACGATCACTTCTTTATCAGTGCTTATTTGGTCAAGATTGCCCATTACTTCGCCCATTGGTATCAATTGTCCGCCAATGTTTACATAATCGTATTCATTGGTTTCTCTTACATCAATCAATTGGAAATTTTCTCCTGCATCCATTTTAGCCTTTAGTTCGGCTACACTGATTTCTTTCATAATAATATTGGTTTCGAGCACAATCGCTTGCTCTAATGATTGTTCTAGGTTTTGTTTATTTCAATGACTCAATCAAAAACTGAATCTTTTCTATTTCCACACCTTTTGGATAGTGGACAAGGAATTCTTCAATGAGAGTAGGGTCTTGAATCAGAATATTAACGAGTTGGTCAAATGCTTTGTCCTCTTTTTTGTTGCGATACATGATGATCACTTGATAAAGCTGTAGCAACAAATTGTTCGGAAAGTGCTCTAAACCTCGTTCGATAGCACTTTCAGCAATCACGTTCATTTTTAGCTTTAGACAAAGTTCACTGTATTCTTCCCAAAGATCTTCTTCAATATAGCCAAGGTCTATTGCCTTTTCAAAAGAAATGATCGAGTCGTCTGGCAAGTCATATTTCTGTTGTAAACTTCCTAAATAGCACCAATAGTCGCCATTGCTATCATCTATCTCAACGGCTTTTTTGGCGTATTCTAATGCTTCAACTTCTCTTTCGAGAAAATCGAGTGAATTACTTGCACCAACCCAAGCTTCGGCAAGCGTGTCATCTTTTTTGATTGCTTTTTCGAAATAGACCAAGGCCTTTTTATGCTCTTCAAGATTATCATAACAATCACCGATGTAGTAATAGA
>CAZWXC010000491.1:0-2965 GCA_964637935.1 uncultured Flavobacteriales bacterium
TGTTGCAAGTGCATGACGAATTGGTGTTTGACGCGCACAAAGACGAGCTCGAAACCATTATTCCTATCATCAGAAAAGAGATGGAAACAGCTTATGAAATAGCCGTACCGCTAGTTGTTGACATAAATAATGGTAATAATTGGCTCGAAGCACACTAGCTTGATTGCTCAATAAGCGTACGTTTGTCGTAATTCGTGTATTATGAATAAAATTCAGCTATTCCTACTAGGGTTGATCGTGATTTCCATGATTGGATGTGGAGGTGATGACAACGCAAACAAAAAGCAGGCAGTCGAGCCAATTATACAATCAACGCCAATTGGCGAAGACGTGTATGAAAAAGCGAAAGATATTTTTTATGCATTGCCTTCTCCTGTTGAAATGACCACTTTAATCAAATCGAGCGGTGGTGAGTTCAGAAAAAATTTAATTCTAGATCCACAAAGAGCCAACGATTATCAAACACTTCAAACACAAGCATTTGCACTTGGTGTGTATGGCGCAGATTTAAGCTATAGCGGACTTTACGAACAAAAGCAAGATGCCATAAAACTATTGGCTGCTGCTAAAAGAATTGCGTCTAAAGTAGGCGTTGAAGATGCTTACAATGCAGAGTTTATAGAGCGTGCTAACGCCAACCTTGGCAACCGTGATTCCATCATGGGCATCTTAACCGAAGTGTATTGGGAAACCAATAGCGCTTTGAAAGAAAATAATCGAAACGAATTGGCAATGTTGATTTTGGGCGCTGGCTGGGCAGAAGGAGTTTATATTGGCGCTGAATTAATCGACATAGACAATATTGACAAAGACATTGCGAAACGATTGGTAGAGCAAAAATTTACGGCCATGCAATTGCAGGAGCTTTTCAAAAAATACGCTGAAAACGAAATCGTTTCAAACTCGTACGAAATTTTCGCACCGCTGCTAGATGTTTATGCTACACTGAATGTTGAGGTAAAATCTTCAAGCATGAAAACAGATGACGCTTCGGGCAAAGTTGTTATTGGTGGTAAAACAGAATTGAATTACACTACGGAAGATTTAAAAAGGTTAATGAAGGCAGCGAAAGATGTACGGGCAAAATTGATTGAAGCATGATGAAAATTTACACCCTAGGACTATCCCTTTTTATGATTGTCACTATGCAGTTTTCTGCAGAAGCACAATGTAAAATGTTCACTCAAAAAAAATGTTTTGGTACACTCCAAACCTACACCAATAATGGTTCATATAACGGTGCTGTGATGTTTGAGGGCGAAGAAGCAACGCTCACTCAAACTTTTTATGAAGGTCAAGATTACCGTTTGGTGTTGTGCACTCAAGAAGTAATTTCAGAAGCAGCATATTTTGAAATAAGCGACTACGCTAACAACATGATTTACTCAAGCAAAGATGCTGGAACCAATGTGTTTGACTTTAGCGTGGAGTCTACACAGTCACTTAAAATGCGCATAGTTGTGCCAAACATCGGTAAGGATAAAAACTTGAAACAGAATGGTTGTGTTTCTGTAGTTGTCGGTTTTAAATCTTCAGAAACAGGCGATCTATTAGACAACCCTTATCAAAACATTAAATAAGTTCTTTTTATGACGCACTCCATGACTGGTTATGGCAAGCACTCCGTTTCATATAAAGGCCGAGTGTTAACCATAGAAATTCGCTCACTCAACTCAAAACAAACTGACTTGAACGTGCGCATGCCGGCCATTTATCGCGAAAAAGAATTTGAACTTCGAGATTTACTGTCAAACAAACTACACAGAGGTAAAATTGATTTAAGTATTCAACGCGATTTAGCACCTGGCGAAGCATCTACCAATTTGAACGACAAGCTGGTAAAAACTTATTATGATCGCATTAAAAAAATAGAAGCAGAACTAGAAGAACCTGGAGCAGATACTGCCACTGAATACATTGCTTTAATCACCAAACTGCCAGATACACTCAAGCCTGTATCCGAAGATTTGGATGAAGATGAATACGAAGCGCTGGTGAGTGGCATAGAAAAAAGCCTTGAAATGGCTGATGGTTTTAGAGCACAAGAAGGGGCCAAACTTGAAATAGTTTTGCGCACTTCTACTGAATCAATTGCTGCTTTATTAAAAAGTATTGAACCACTGGAAGTAGAGCGTTTGGCAAAAATTAGAGCTAAACTGCAAGCTGGTATTGACGAAATAAAAGACTCGCAAAAATTTGATCCTGACAGATACGAGCAAGAACTTATTTATTACCTCGAAAAGCTAGATATTACCGAAGAGAAAGTACGTTTGCAAGCCCATTGTGATTATTTCTTGAAAACATTAGCCGAAGAGCATCTGAAAGGAAAAAAGCTCTCGTTTATTGCACAAGAAATGGGACGTGAAATAAACACGCTAGGCAGTAAATCGCAAAATTCTGATATGCAGCGCGTGGTAGTTGAAATGAAGGACGAACTTGAAAAAATCAAGGAGCAAGTGCTCAACGTTCTGTGAAACAGTAAACAACATTGAATCCGCAAGGAAAAGCCATCATTTTTTCGGCACCATCGGGTGCAGGTAAAACCACCATCGTACGCGCGCTTTTAGGAAAAAAGCTTCCGCTGGAATTTTCTATTTCGGCATGCAGCAGAGAAGCCCGCGTAAATGAAGTTAACGGCAAAGACTATTACTTTTTAGGCATTAATGGCTTTAAAGAAAAAGTAGAAGCCAATGCTTTTTTAGAATGGGAAGAAGTTTATCCAGATCAGTTTTACGGAACCTTAGCTTCTGAAATTGATAGAATTGCTGCTAATGGCAATGCCGTTATTTTTGATGTTGACGCTTATGGCGGATTAAATCTTAAAAAACATCTTGGCGAAAAAGCGCTTGCTATTTTTGTGCAGCCACCATCAGTAGAAACGCTGCAAGAGCGACTCACAAAAAGAAGCACTGAAACTCCAGAAAAAATAGCATTGCGCATTAGCAAAGCAGAAGAAGAGATTTCA
>CAZWXC010000492.1:0-2959 GCA_964637935.1 uncultured Flavobacteriales bacterium
AAACCTGGACCACACCGTTGTGTATTCTATATAGACCTTGACCATAAGTAGTGATCCAAACATCACTAACTGTGCTGAATACACTAGAAACCGAAATATTAGGTATGATAGTGTCTAAAAGTTCTCCTCGCATTACAAAAAGACCCTGTTTAGTGCCTATGAAAAGTTGGTTTTGGTGCACCGATAGTGCTCTGGCAAAGTTCATTTCTGCATCGCCAAAATCGATTACGTCAACTTTTTCATTTTTAATTTTTAGCAACCCCATCCCATTGCTGGCAAGGTATATTGCATCATTATATTCAGCTAAATCATTGCCTACTACTTCCTTGTATTCTTCAGGAAGCGGGAGCTCACGACTGCTGTCTTGATTGAAAATTACTATGCTTCCTTTACAGGCTGCCCACAGTTCGTTATGTGAACTTTCAAGCAGAGAAGTAACCAAATTATTTGGCAAACCATTTGACTTGTTGAAGGTTACAAATTCTTGACCATCAAATCTACTTATACCACCAACTGTGGCTATCCACAAGTAACCATCGCTTGTTTGTTTTATGTCTCTAACTTGAGATTGTGCTAGCCCCTCTTTTACTGAAAACGACACGAAATAATGTCTCTGAGCAAACATTTGTAAGCTTATGGTCAGTGTTATAAGTAGGAGCGTAACTTTGATGCGCATAGATTATTTTTTAGGATTGGCCTAAAGTTAGAATTCGATCAATACCGTATTTACTTGAATGAGTAAAAGGTTATTTTTGCAAAGGCAATGAAAAAAAACGCACTTACTACTATTATTCTGCTAGCCGTTTTCACATCCATTAATTTGGTGAACGGTCAAAGTTCAAATGTTTGGAAAAAATTTCGACATGAATTTACAGCTGGTTATGGTTTCAATACCTTGTTAGCAACCATAGGTGAAAAAGATAACTTGGGCTTCAACTATATGCTGCAGCGCTCTTCTTTAAATCTTTCATATCGTTATTTTATCTTGAATCATTTCTCAGTAAGAGGAGAGTTTTCTCAGCTTTACGCAAGGAAAAATGATAAAGATTTAAATAGACTAGATAGGGATAATTTAAGAATCGATTATAAAACATCAATGGCTGAATTCGGTCTTTTAGCGGAGTTTCATGTTTTTGATGAAACAGGTAAATCAAGAACTGGAAGAAATAGTAGAGCAAGAGGTGGAATTTCTAGAATGGCCAACTTTGGTGTAAGTGTTTATGCCGGAATTGCAGGAACTTATTTTAGACCGATTGGCGAATTTCTTGGTAATAAAATTTATTTAAAACCTGTAAATGGAAATCCAGGATATGACATGAATGTAGAATCATACCCAAATTGGAATTTACATTTTCCCGTTGGTGCGAATATCAGATTAGTTTTAACAGAAAACTGGAGAGTTGGTATTGACGGAGGTTACAGATTTGGTCTCAGACCCTATATTAATAATGTAAGCGGTGTCTATTATGAAGCAAACATTTCTCCTGAAGGTTTACCAAAAAATGAATGGCCAGATCACACCTTTGCTGGTTATGTTCATTTTGATGACCAGAAAAAATCTATTCCAGATTTGCAACTGCAGGATGGAAGAAAAGGATTTTTTGTAGGATTAATTACTGTTTCCTACAGATTGAAAACTCGTTAAGGATTATTTTCTTTTACTACTTCGAAGTCGTCTAGCTTTGATAGATCCAAAGTAACCTCTCCGCTATCACTCGTTGAAAATGCTCTTTTAAAGATTGCATTCTTCACCATTTCACTTGCCTTGTAGCTGAACCTACTATGAACTTCTTGCGAAAAAGCTTCATCGAAGCCACGAATATGCACTAGCAATTCTCCTCCAGAGTCCATGATATCATCATCTGTCATATTAAATAGTGGACTGTCATTATTAATGAAATGAACTATGGTCCAATTAAGTGGCATAAAATCAATGTTTGATACTTGCAGATTGAGACGACTATAGGTTCTGTGAATTCCTTTGTTCAATTCGTGTTTAGACATTGAAAAAATCACAGTAGCGCGCAAATCTAGAAGTGGCGTAGAGCGTGCATTTGCCAATCTAAAAATTAGTGCTCGTTCTCCGTTCACCTTGCTTACCAACGCGTTTTTCGAATACCTAATTTTTGCATTTGGCCTACTGAAACGGCCAAAAAGCAAACCTGTTGCTAGCGAAAAGGATAGAAAGCCAAAGAAAGCTTCAAAGGCAGCTATTAGACTAGCAGTATTAGAACTTGGTGAAATGGCTCCGTAACCTACGGTGGTAAATGTTTGTGTAGAGAAGTAAAAGCAATGCAAGAAAAAATCTAAACTAGAGGTGTGATGTCCCATTCCTAAATGACCATTTCCAAGAATGAAATAGAGCAGGGCGAAGAGCACGTTCATCAAAACAAATCCAGAAAAAAGAATCAACAAAAAGGGGAGCCAATCCATTTGTATAAAATGGAGATAAGCATCGTTTAGGCTAAAAGATGTGCCAATTCTTTGCACATTGAAACTGCCGTCTTTGTTAATGATTCGTTTGGTTTCATGACTAAAGTTCGAACCTGTTCCAGGATCATAATTCGGTTCATTTTTTTTGCTCATTGTTTTGATCTAAAATAATAAGTCCATTATTTCTTCTGAAAGGTGCGCAAAGTCAGAAGCTTCCAATTCGATGCTTAACTCTTTGTGAAAATGTTGTTTTCCTTCTATCCATTCGTTTAACTCTTTTTCAAGCACTCCATTTTTTGAAATAAGTGCACTCTTAATTAGTCCGCCTCTTTCTACCATTAGTTTAGCCTGCCAATTACCATCTGATTTTTCGAAACTGTAATTTGGGCTATAGCCAAAGTTCCATTCATTTTTACGGTATTTCTCTAGATCAAGATCGGGCAATTTGTTAAAATCTAACATTTCAAAACCAAAAGTTTCAGATAATTGCGAAATCAGTTTTGCCTGAAAAACTTCCGTATTTCCT
>CAZWXC010000493.1:0-2937 GCA_964637935.1 uncultured Flavobacteriales bacterium
ATTGGTTTCTTCAAAAGGATACCACATTAAAAATGAGAAGAGTGTGCCCGCAAAAATGATGATTCCACCAATGGTCGGAATTCTGCGAAAATGGAGCTTTCGTTCTTCGCCAGGTTCGTCAACCAAGCGCTTTAAGTAAGCTACTTTGATCAACGCTGGTGTAGAAAGCACTGCAACAATTAAAGAGGTAAGAAATGCGAGGGCTATGTTAATCATTTTAAAAGTCGAGGTATCGATTGGTTAATTGGGTTCTGAAGGCAAGATAAGTGTAAGTATCTTGAAGGGCGCTTGGTGACTTTTGCTCGGCTCGGTTTATATGTCCAAAAACAAGCTGTGCATTACTTCTTGTGTTGAAAACATAAGCCGCTTCAAACTGAAAATAATCTGAATCAACCGCAGTTAAGCTCTTGGTTTTTAGCACATGATTGTATGCGCCTGAAATCATAAAATCGCGCAGACGATATTGCACTCGAAGTAATGTTTCATTTGACTCTACACCTAATGGATGAGCCAACATTTGATCATTGTGTTGGAAATAATTCAGGGTTTCTGGGTTTTGAAAGGGTTCTTGACTGGCATAAAGCGAATCAGCGCTATTGTTGCTTTCATACATTCCTGCAGCTACATGATTGTATTCAAGTGTGATGCTTAAACCTGGAATTGGATCTAAGATTTTCAAACCAAATTGATAACCAAGGTTTGTAGCATTTCTGGTGTTTGTAGCAACTTGAGTGTAAGCCATTAAAAAAGGCAAAGGATTTATATGAGTATTTAATCCCATCAAATGATTTACAATTCCTTTCTGATTGTAAGCAAAAGCATGTGGCGAAAAAAAGAGTGCATTTCTAGGAGTAGAATTCTTGAAAAAAGTCCAACTAGTGGCATCAAACAAACCAATACCAAACCAGTGCTTAGGCTGTAAGTGCAAGTAAGAGAATCGTGCACCTTGACGTGCAAAAAGGTCTTCGTTTCCTGAAATTCCATCTGACAAACGCTCCAATGATTGAAGCATTGCATAAGTAGTAGTGTAGGTAAGTTTATTCTCAAAGAAGGCAAGGTGGAGCCTTAGAAAAGGATACGGTGCCGAAACATCGCTCAGTAAAAGTGACCGATATCCATACCCCACAAATTGCTTATCGTTGCCAAACTGCACAAAACTGTTTTTGTTAATTCTTACGCCAACAGTTCCTGTTACCAAAGTGTAATCGAAGCTGTAATTAGAGCTTGTATTAAAAGGTTTCCAACGCCCATATCCAGGAATACTTCCTCTACCCTTTCCAGAATTTAAATCAGAAACGGTATTCGTGTTTCCACGAAAAACAGCCACACTGTCCATGTAATAAGGCAAAACAGCCTGACTTTCATAAAAACTAGTTTCATAAAAGAACCGATTACCAATAGTTCCATTAAACCGGTAGCCACGGCTATTGGTGTACATCCGTTTTCCGCTTGAATTGACTTGGCGAGCCATTTCAAGATTAAGAACTATATCTCCATTTAATGTGAAATCATTTTTTCTAACCTGAAACAAATGCTCTGTCTTGAGCTTTCGCATGATGAAGCCCTTGTATTCTTTTCGTTGCCAACGTTCGGTTTCTGCATCAGAAAGCGAATCAATAAAATCTATGGGTAAAATGACGGGCAAAAAACCAGTCGGAAGCAATTGCTTTTGATGCACCAAATGACTTTGAAGCTGAAGATGGCTCATATGACTCATGGTAGTGGTAACCACCTGTGCTTGCGCAACAGCGAAAGTCAAAAACCACCCCAAAATCATCCATCTGAGCATTGCGCTTAATTAGGCGTTATTAGAAAAAAGTTCGGTGTTTTTCACTTCGTCATATACAGCTTGAATGCCGTCTTTCAACTCAATTTTATGTTTCCAACCCAAGTTATGAAGTCTGCTTACATCCATCAATTTTCTTGGAGTGCCATCTGGTTTTGAAGTATTGTGGATCAACTCGCCCTTAAAACCAACCACTTCGGCCACTGTTTCAGCCAGTTCACGAATACTAACATCACTGCCCGAACCTACATTCAAAAAACCTTTTTCATTGTAATTCAGCATCAAAAACAAACATGCTTCGGCCAAATCATCTACATGTAAAAACTCTCGTTTTGGCTTTCCGGTTCCCCAAATTTCAACTTGCGAATCACCGTTTTGAACAGCAGTATGAAACTTGCGAATCAATGCCGGAAGCACATGCGAATTTTGTAAATCGTAATTATCGTTTGGTCCGTAAAGATTGGTTGGCATAGCCGAAATAAAATTGCAACCGTACTGATCCCGATAAGCTTCACAAAGCTTTATTCCAGCAATTTTTGCGATGGCATAAGGCTCGTTGGTTTGTTCTAAATATCCTTGAAGCAAATACTCCTCTTTTAAAGGTTGTGGTGCCAATTTTGGATAAATACAGCTTGAACCTAAGAACAGCATCTTTTTTACTTTGTGCACATAACTTGCATGAACCACATTGGTTTCGATCATCAAATTATCGTACAAAAACTCAGCTCTGTAGGTATTATTTGCCACAATACCGCCCACTTTAGCCGCTGACATAAAAACGTACTCTGGTTTTTCTGTTTCAAAGAATGAGTCTACCGCTTTTTGATCGCGTAAGTCTAGTTCGCTTGATGTTCTGGTAACAATGTTGTTGAAACCTTCATCTTGTAATTTCCGCACAATAGCAGAACCTACCATACCTCGGTGTCCAGCAACAAAAATCTTGTTTTGCTTTTCCATTTATTCGTGAGATTGGATCACTTCGTGACCAGCATCCATCAAATATTTATCTCTTTTAAATCGCGCTAAATCAGCCTTCACCATATCGTGACAAAGCTCTTCTACAGTACTTGTAGCTTCCCAACCTAAAACCTCTTTGGCTTTTGCTGGGTTTCCGATGAGCAAGTCAACTTCGGTTGGTCTGAAATAAGCTG
>CAZWXC010000494.1:0-2923 GCA_964637935.1 uncultured Flavobacteriales bacterium
TGGTTTCTGATTGTGGAACTTCCTGAACCAAACCATAAAGCTCGCTAGTAGACGCCTGGTAAAACTTAGTTTTTTTGGTCAAGCCAAGAATTCTGATCGCTTCTAAAATTCTGAGTGTACCAATACCATCCGCATTTGCGGTGTACTCAGGAGTTTCAAAAGAAACCTTCACGTGACTCATGGCAGCGAGGTTATAAATCTCATCTGGCTGTGTTTCTTGAACAATTCTGATCAAGTTGGTGCTATCGGTCAGGTCTCCATAGTGAAGCTTAAACTTCAAGTTTTTTTCGTGCGGATCTTGGTATAAATGATCTATGCGTTCGGTGTTAAACAAGCTGCTTCTGCGCTTTACACCATGCACCATATAACCCTTTTCTAGCAACAATTCTGCGAGATACGCCCCATCCTGACCCGTAATCCCTGTAATCAAAGCAACTTTAGACATGCCGCGAAGATAATTTTTTGAAGGGCACTTTGAGATGGATATTTCAGATTAGGTTTTGCACAAATAGAATGTAACCAAAACCACATTAAAGCGTCTTTCTGGTTATAATTAATCATTTTTATGGTTTTTTAGCTGAAACCCACTACTGATATATCTTTTATTCGTTCTTTCATTTGCACGGATTAAACCTAAACCCACTTTATCTACTCGCCCAATCATGAGCAGAAACCAAATCATTATTGCAATTGCCGCAGTCATTGTTGCGATCATAGTCTATTTCCAATTTCATGGTGACGAAACTTCAGCGAAAGCTTCTGCTGCGCTAGAAAATGGAACCCTTGAAATAATTATCCGAACAACGGGCGAACTAAAAGCCAAAAATTCGGAGAAAATCATGGGGCCATCTGCTATGCGAAAAGCTGGAATTTGGAACGCCAACATTACCGATATGGTAGCCGAAGGAACCATTGTAGATTCTGGTGATTACATCGCAACACTTGACCGAACCGAAATTGCCGACAAGGTTAAAACCCTCTACAACGATCTTGAAAAAGTAGAGAGCCAATATTTATCTCAAAAGCTTGATACATCGCTTACTTTGAGACAAACCCGAGATGAGTTGGTGAACTTGAAATATGCAATGGAAGAAAAGAAATTGATTTCGGACCAAAGCATTTACGAAGCGCCAGCCGTTCAGCGCCAAGCAGAAATTGACATGGAAAAAGCCAAGCGCGCATTTGACCAAGCAGTAGAAAACTACAAGCTAAAAGTGGAGCAAGCTGAAGCAAAAACAAATGAAGTTTTTGCCACCTATTCTCAAACTAAAAACAGCTTTGAATTTGCTCAAAATCTCTTGGGCGAATTCACAATCAATGCTCCGAAATCGGGCATGCTAATTTATCACCGAGATTGGGATGGCACCAAAGTGCAAGTGGGCTCTCGCGTTGGTGCTTGGGATCCGGTGGTGGCAACGCTTCCTGATTTAACAAAAATGGTTTCTGTGACTTATGTAAACGAAGTAGACATCAGTAAAATACACACTGGACAAATCGTAAAAATGGGCATTGATGCCTTTCCTGATAAGGAATTTGATGGTATTATCACGGCTGTGGCGAACGTGGGCGAGCAAATGCCAAACACCGATGCTAAAGTGTTTGAGGTAACCATAGAACTAAACGAAAGCGATTCCATTTTACGCCCAGCTATGACTACGAGCAATCAGATATTTGTAGCGAAATATGAGAATGTCAATCAATTGCCAATAGAAGCAGTTTATTCTTTTGAAAACATGAAAGCGGTTTATATTGATGGAGTGGGCGGACTAAAGCTACAAGAAGTAAAAACGGGTGCTAGCAATGACAATTTTATCATCATTGAAGATGGATTGGAACTTGGCGATGAAGTACTGATCATTCCCACCATTGCAGAAAAAGTGACCGATACGCTGCGTTTGGCTCCAGCAACTGCAATTTCAGAAAACAAGTAGGCATGAATCAATTTCATCCGCAAGTTTGGCTCTACAATTTGATTGTAGCTTTTGAAGCCGTTAAATCAAATAAAGTTCGTTCTACACTAACCGCGCTCGGTATCATTTTCGGAGTAGCAGCGGTAATCAGCATGCTTGCCGTGGGCAATGGTGCCGAAAAAGAAGTGATGGACATGATGAAGTTAGTTGGTTCTAACAACATTGTTATTCAACCTTTTGAAGGTGAAGAACAAGAAACAGAAGGTAATAACAAGCAAAAGCAGAAATACAGTCCTGGCTTGAGTTTGGAAGACATTGAAAACATCCGGCAAACGATTCCGAACATCCAAAACATTTGCCCAGAAATAAAGTACGACCTAGCCGTTGTAGCCAATGGAAAACGCATAAAATCATCGGTAATTGGAGTAAACAGAGCCTTTTTTGAAGTTTTCAACCTGGAATTTTCTGAAGGCGAAGTGTTCAGCGCAGAACAGGTACGCAGTAACAAAGCCGTTTGTGTAATCGGCAGCAACCTGAAGCAGCGGCTTTTTCCGGGAATTGACCCGATTAACAAGCAACTAAAATGTGGCGGTGTTTGGTACACAATTGTGGGCGTGCTAACGGGTAAGTCTGCAGCCGGAAAAGAATTGGAAGCTCTTGGCGTGAGCAGATACGGAAATGAGGTTTTAGTGCCCATTCACACGCTTTTACTTCGTTATAAAAACAAGCACTTGGTAACCGAACAGATGATCAACGCTTCGCACAACGAATTTGACAACGAAGGCAATGATGATAAAAACGAGCCTCAAGAAAAAGAAGACCATCACCAACTTTCAAAAATCACCATTCAAGTTGCTGACGCTGAGAAAATTTCGCCAACCGTGCAATGGCTAGAACGAAAGCTTATTTTACTTCACAATCAGCGAAAAGATTTTGAAATAAAAGTGCCCGAACTGTTACTCAAGCAGCAACAAAACACCAAAAAGATATTCAACTTGGTGCTTGGCGCAATT
>CAZWXC010000495.1:0-2921 GCA_964637935.1 uncultured Flavobacteriales bacterium
CTGCGACCTTTGGGTTATGAGCCCAACGAGCTACCAACTGCTCCACCCCACGATATATCGTGATTCTTTTTAAAAGAACTGTTTCCTTAACGGGAGCGCAAAGATAATCTTAATATCATTCAAGTCAAGTATTTTTTTAAAGGCATTTTTGGGAGTGAATAAATAGGTGTTTCGCCTAAAATAGATCAACCCAAGATTTGACCAATAGTCAAGCTCCAAAATGGCTATATCATTGAAATCTAATTCATAGACAATGAAATCAAATCGCGCCCCATTCGTTTTGACACTTGTTTTGACAATGTTTGCTTCATCATTCTTTGCGCAAGACATAATCAAACTAAACTTAAATGTGCCAGAAGGTGCTCATGTATTAGTTTCTAATGCTGCTTTTGCCAATATGGACATAGCTTCAGTAAATGGTAAAGTGAACCTTGACTTAAATGCGAACGAGTTTTATGAACTTAAAGTGGAAAAGGAAGGCTTTATGTCACAAAACATAAATGTTGATACACATAGCGAGGCGTACAAAGCTTCTTCGCTTTGTGAGTTTACGGTGCATTTATATGCAAATGAAGATTGTACAGAATGGCATGATATAAAGCCAATTACGCTTAAGGAAAGTCTTTTTAGTGCAACTCCAGAACATTAATTTTAAAACTAAAAGCTACTGTTATGAGACACCTTTTCCCTATATTTTTTTTCACAAGCTTGTCGTTTGGTGCACATGCACAGAATTCAAAAGCGCACATTGAGGCTTATAATGAACACGGCTGCCAACCACTTACTACAGAGTTTTCGCTTGAAGGCGCAGATGAAAATGTGGTATGGACTATCAATGGCCGCACATTAAAAGGAAATTACCAACGTATTGAGTTTAAAGAAGCTGGTGTATATAATGTTTCTGCTACCTATGTAAAGAATGGACAAAAAGTGACTGTCACAGAAGAGCGCTTGGTAGAGGTTTATCCAAATCCGCATCCAAATTTTGAAGTAAATGCATCAGAAAATTTGCTGGAAGCTACGCCCACTATTGGTTCTAATTACGCTTGGTATATGGCAGATGGAACTAAAATTGACAACGAATCTTATCAACTGCAATTGTCTAACCTTAGTCCTGGCGAGTATGTGATTATGATGGAGGAAACGAACTCGCTAGGTTGTAGCCAAAAATCGGCACCTCAAGCAGTTGCTGTTCTGGCAAGTAATAATTAAGTAGGTTAAGTGTTAGTTTACACATAAAAGGCGGTGAGCAAAAAATCACCGCCTTTTTGTTTTTCTATATTTTCTGATTGCCTATCTCAATTCAGCACCTACTTCACGATTGAATCTTTCGAACAAGCGCTTCATGGTTTTATCTACTTCTTGATCGGTAAGTGTTTTGTTTTCATCGCGCAAAGCAAACGAAACTGCGTAGCTCTTTTTGCCTTCTGGTAAGCCTTTGCCTTCATAAACATCAAAAAGCGAAACCTCTTTCAATAGCTTGCGTTCGGTTTGATAAGCTAAGTTTTCGATGGTGCTGTATTCAACCGCTTTGTCCAATAAAAGCGCAAAATCGCGTCTTACTTCAGGATACTTTGGTAATGCTCCAATATTGATTTGTGCTTGACGCAATTTGATCAATTCACTCCAGTTTAATTCTAAGTAAAAAACATCCTTTTTGAGTTCAAATGCTTTTTTCAGTTTGTCAGAAATACAACCTGCAGAAATGATGGTTTTTTCTCCTTTTTTCCAATCTAAACCATAGCTAAACCAATCATTGGTGGTTTCTGTAGCTTTTAGTTTAGCAGTGTTTATTCCCAGTTTTTTTAAGATTTGCTCTAACGCAGATTTAAGCGCGTACCAATCATTTGGCATTTCTGCCACACGCCAATGATCGTGCATTTCGTGCCCGCTTACGGTAATACTCAATCGCGTTTCTTCTTTAAAACCCTCGCCCTTATTACGATACACGTTTCCAAACTCAAACAACTGAATATTGGTTTGCTGTCTGTTTAGGTTGTAAGAAGCGTTGATCATTGCCGAAAACACCAATGCTGGGCGCATAATGCCGAGTTCGGAGCTCAATGGATTGTTGAGAACAACAATTTCTTCTGGTTGCCACTCATTGCTAAGTGCTGCAAATTTTTCATCCGTCATAGAGTTGCTCATGCACTCTAAAAAGCCGTTTGAAGTAAGCAATTTGGTCACCGTTTCTTTTGCGGCAGTTTCGTAACTTGGGCGCATGTTTTTTACGCTAGAGCGAATTTTGTTTGTGAACGGAACCTCGTCATAACCAAAGATGCGAAGCACTTCTTCAATCACATCTACTTCGCGCGTTACATCTACTTTGAACGGTGGAATACTAAGTTTCCAAGTGCTGCTTTCCTTAGCAGTAACCTTGATGTCAAGTCCATTTAAAATTGTTTCTGTAACCGATTCTGTAATTTCGATTCCGATAAATGCGTTTGCTTTATCAATGCGATAATCCACTTGAAAATCAGGGAACAGTTCAGGGTGCGTGTCGCTTACATCGCTACTAATTTCGCCATGTGCAATTTCTACCATCATTTGTGCAGCCAGCTTGGCAGCATATAGCGTAATGTTAGGATCGATGCCACGCTCAAAACGGAAAGATGCATCGGTATTAAGTGCATGACGCTTAGCAGTTTTTCGCACCCAAACTGGGTTGAAATAAGCGCTTTCAATGAATATGTTTTTTGTGGATTCGGTAACACCACTCTTTGCACCGCCAAACACGCCTGCTATGCACATGCCGCCATCAGCATCACAAATCATCAGGTCATTTTCGTTCAGTTCGCGCTCTTGGTCATCAAGTGTGGTGAATTTTGTTCCAGTTGGCAATGTTTTTACCAATACTTGGCCACCGCTTATTTTATCTGCATCAAACGCGTGCAATGGCTGGCCAAATGCATGGTTGATGT
>CAZWXC010000496.1:0-2919 GCA_964637935.1 uncultured Flavobacteriales bacterium
AATCGAAATGGTCGAAAGGCGGGATTGGTCTTGTTCAAGTTCAAAAAGTCACTATGAACTTCTACTGCGCACTGCAAACTAAGTACTGCATACTACCGACTAGCATCTACTGCATCTGTTGCATTACACGTTCTTCATCAAGCATTCTTCGCTCCAAAACGTTCACATAGAACTGTCCTTTTTTATTACCGTAGTTCACATAGGCTTTTTGTGCCCATTCTTTAGCCAGCTGCATTTCACCTATCACTTCATAACCTACGGCTATATTGTAAGCCAGTTTTCCAGAACTTTTGGTCGATGGTGTTTTTTCAAGAGCTTGTTTCCAAACTTTTATGGCTCCAGTCCAATCATTTACTTCTGCTTTGCGCGAAGCAAGAGTCATGGCCTGCACATCCTTTGCTTTCACGTAAAATTCGCGGGTAATACGAACAGGCATTGGAGCAATTTTATAAGCGAAATCATTTGCAGCACGTTGGCTTACATAACGCGCAGCCTCTGTTTTAGAAATCAATGCTTGCGCGGCTTGGGTAGGCGAGTCGCCCGAGGCATTCCATGTATTTGTCTTGCTAAAAAGTTGTTCATCGATGATGCTTCTACTTTTAAGGTCGTAAATTCTGAAACCAATTTTCACATTGCCAATTCCTTCTGCGGTGAATTGTGTTACTTCCACTTCGCGCTTGGTGCCGTTATCACTGATTTCTTTCTTAACCTTTTTACTGCCATTGGTTACTATAAAATCGGTATCAAACATTTCTACTGCAATTACAGCATCGGCTTTTGTGTCGCTAGCAATTCGTTCAAGCATGTTCCAATCCAATGCTTTTGGAAAAGCAGCAGTAATGCTGTTGCCAACCAATAACTCTGGATAGCGCACTACTTCATAGCGAGGCGATTGCAGAAGTGTGTTTTGAAAAGTGCTTAATGCAGCTTCTGCGGCAGATTGATCAGCGCCTGGAAGTTCGCCCGTAAGCAAGCCTTCTAAAATGTTTACGCCTTTCATGTCAAACTTTGTTCGATTTACGAGTATTACCTTGTTTACGTGACTCGGTAGTGTGATTTCTGCTGGTCGCATCGAGTTCATACTCACTTGCTTCATACAGTTGCCTAAAAACAAAATGGCCATCGCGGCAAGCGGAACAAAAAGTAGTTTTCTTATCATATCAAAAATTTATAATGATGTTTTGAAGGCGTTTTCCAATAACTCTGCCATTGTTACAACCTGCAATGTTTTTTCGTGCGTTGCTTCTAAAATCACTTTTGGCGCCACACCCGCTTGCAAAGCTTCTTTAAAGCGAGCAGCGCATAAGCACCATCGGTCGCCAGGTACCAAACCAGGGAAATTATACATCGGCAAGGGATCAATTAAGTTGTTGCCCATGGCACGAGAAAACTCCAAGAATTCTTGCGTCACGATCACGCAAACGGTGTGTACGCCCAAGTCTTCTTCACCGCTATCGCAACAGCCATTTCTATAAAAGCCAGTGAGTGGGGCAGAGCTGCAAGTGATTAAGGGTTGACCGAATACATTCATTGTTGCTGATTTCGGCAAATGTAAACGAGGTACATATAAAAATGCTAAAGCAATGTATGATAGTTTTTAGCGCTTTACATTGACAGCGTATTGAATCTTGAACAATTGAAAATCGCGCAATTGTTGTTTGATTTTGGTGATCACTTCCATTGGCATTTCCTTATCTGCTTTAAGAATGGTGATGAATTTACCCTGCATGTTTTCAGGCAGCATTGCACGCTTTTCACTCAAGAGATTACCTAATTTTTCTGCTTCCACAAATCGGTCCTCAAATTGAATCATTGGTATTCTGCTTTCTTGATTCAGCCCAACAATTACACTTGCGGTTAAATCTTTTTGCTCAATTTTCTCTGTTTGAATGGCCGAAGGCTTCTCAATTTCAATCATCAGTTTTTCATCCTGAATGACTGTTGTTACCATAAAAAAGAAGAGCAACATAAATACAATGTCGGGCAAACTTGCAGTAGACATTTCTGGATTGGCGATTTTTTTTATTCGTTTAAATCTCATGATTTCTAAGTGTTAAAAGTTAGGTTCTGCCTCTGAAATGCGTTGTGGAATAGCTTCACGAATGGCTTTGACTTTGTCCAGTTCCTTTTCTTCGATCAGCTTTGTGTAAGATTTACTAAAATGCTCTTGCGCCAATTGGTTTCGTGCATCTAAATATGCGCCCGACAGCGCATCTTGAATGGCCACATAAGTGCCGTATTCCGTGAGCGCATCATTTTGAATAGAGATTACTTGTTTTGAAATGGCTATCGTTCCTAATTCGTCAATCGTTACAATCTTTTTTTGAGGCAGATTGGGCTCATTTTCTTTGTTGAGTATAAACTCAAGCGCAGTGGCTCTTAGGTTTTCAATTTCGGTAAAGTGTCCTTCGACCAGGAGTTGATTGTGTTTGTTGACTAAAATTTCAAGCACATTTCTCTGAGGTATTGGCCCTGAGTCTTCACTTTTTGGAGGTAGTATTCTGTTTAAGCCTTCGTCTTTGGCTACTGTGGTAGTGACTAAGAAAAATACGAGAAGTAAAAAAGCAATGTCGGCCATTGAGCCCGCATTAATAGCGGGGCTTTGTCGGTTAGTTGATTTCATAACAGCTTTGATTTTAAGTTTCTAGCTTTAATTCAAGAGGCTTGCCAAAATGTGTTAACCAACTTTGGTAATGAGAATCAGGTAATGATTCCTGCTTTAGCAGTAGGTTCTGATTCTTTTGTGGTTTTGTTGGAAATAAAAAAGCCCTGACGAAACTTTCGTTTGTCAGGGCTTTCAGCTAAAATGTATTTAAGCTTATTGCTTCACAATTTTACCTTGAGTAACGCTGTCACCAGCTCTAAGCACGTACATGTAAACACCGTTGCTTAGGTTGTCAAGAGCAATTTCTTGGTTAT
>CAZWXC010000497.1:0-2919 GCA_964637935.1 uncultured Flavobacteriales bacterium
TGGCGTTTCGGCTTTGGTAGAGTCTTTTTTGGATGGCACAGAAGTAAGCTGTGGGTGCATTAAAGTAGACGGAAAACCAAAAGCGACTGCAGTTACAGAAATTGTTCCTGCTAATGAGTTCTTCGACTACGAATCCAAATACTTGAACAACAAAACCCAAGAAATTACTCCTGCGCGCTTACCTTCTGATACGTATGACGAAGTCATGCGATTGACAGAGAAAATTTACCATTACGTTGGGTGCAACGGAATGATACGAGTAGATTTTATGGTGTGTAAAGATGGCGTTTACCTTATTGAAGTAAACACTACGCCAGGCCTAAGTGAGGCCAGTATTATTCCACAACAAGCCATTTATGCCGGATATACGCTTCAGAGCTTCTTCGACCTTACGGTAGAGTCAATGTTCAACGAACCAGCCCTTCTTAAGCGCATTAGTTCGATATAAGAAATTCAACAAGCTTTTCAACTGCCAAAGCGCGGTGGCTTATCTGATTTTTTTCTGATTGAGACATTTCTGCGAATGTTTTTTCAGAACCATTTGGTCTAAATATCGGGTCATAACCAAAGCCGTCTGTGCCAAATCTTTCTGTAGTTATTTCTCCATCAATTCTTCCTTCAAAAAAATAGGTTTTGTTATTTAGAATTAGGCAAATGACCGTTCTAAAACATGCTTTTCTATTTGTTTTGTTGGCTAATAAATCCAGCGCTTTTTGCACATTATCATCAAATGAGCAACCTTCACCTGCAAAGCGGGCAGAGTACACACCTGGAGCGCCATTCAAGGCCTCTATTTCTAATCCTGTGTCGTCAGCAAAACAGTCTATAGAATAAAGCTCATTAATATGCTTGGCTTTAATCTCGGCATTCTCCTCAAGGGTTGCTCCAGGCTCTTCTATTTCATCTTCAAAGCCCAAATCGCGCATTGAAACTACCTCTAATACAGAAGTAAGTTTGTTAGCGATTTCTGAAAGCTTGTGTTTGTTGCCCGATGCGAATACTAGTTTTTTCATCTAAAAATTAATTAAGTGCCAAGTCCTTTTTCGGCATTTTTAGCCTTATACATTCCCATTAAAAAGAAAACAAAAAATGGCATAAGAGGAATTTTAAATCGAACTAATGCCCCAAAATTTGGTGTGGTGAAACCGATTGAAAATGCGAATGCAAGAGAGAATAAAAGACAAAAGAGGAAGATAGGATGATCCGCAATTTGCTTGAGTATCTTCTGGATATTCACCCTGAAAATTAATCGCAAAGTGAGAAATGCTAAAACTGTGTTTTCGGCTGCTGAAAATAGCATTACGATGTTTCGAACTTGAAATATGGTTGGACCATAAAGCCCGTAAAAAGTGGCAATTGGCACTTTTGATAATACCCCCAGAAATGTGGGATCTACTGTGCCAATATCAAAGGTGTTTCCACCATAATAATCACGTTTCAAATCTTCTTGAGTAACTAGCGCTTTTTCTAAGATTTGATCTGCTGCGTATGATCCAAAAAATTCACTGAATTGGTTGAATAGAAAAACGAATGCCGCTCCACTTAGTGCTCCAATAAATGGCAGTGTAATTCTTCTTAAAAAGTTGTTCCTAATTCTTGAAACTGGTGAGCTTAATAGCCAAAGTAAGATACCAGGAAGCAGTACTAGAAAGATATAAGGCTTAATAGAAATGATCAAGTAAAGTGAGATAATGGAGAAAAACAGACGTTGCAGGTTAAACCGCTTTTTTATTGCCAAATGGTAGAAGCCATAAACAAAGTATGCGGCAGAAGTAAAAGTTATGGTGTCTTTTGATATTCCCGCACCCCAAAAAAGTACGCTAGGTATGTATAATGCCGAAAAACTTGCGATTCTGTGATCGTCAAAAATTTCTTTGAATAGTGTGTAAAGTTTCCATGAACCAACGAAAGTCAATCCGGCAAGTAAAACGGTGCATAATAAGTAGCTTTTAAAGGAGAGAATTAGAAGTGGAACTAAGATTCGAGATACCGTAAATGTTTGGCTATCTGCATATATATAACCCAATGGGTAGCCGGTATTATTATTAAATGAAGTGTAATTTTCAATCGAATACGCAGAAAAATATAATCTGAAGCCAGTTTGAAAATCATCAAAGAACATATTAACGAATGGAACCGCAGTTTTATAGTACGCTGTGGTGTCACCGCCTCCATAATAGAATATATAGATTGCAGCAAAGAAAATTGCCCCGCCAATTCGAAGACTTAACGCATTGGTGAAAAGCCGCTTATTGTCTTTTGGCGCAAGAAGATAACCAATGCCAATTACTAATCCAATGTAAACAGGAAGTAAAAGGTATTCCCAAAAATCAACTAAGCTATTTGACAATGTTCTGTATTATGGTGCGAAGAAATCAAAGAACAGCGAAATAGCCATTACATTTGTTCCTTAACTGAATTTTTCATGAAGATACTGGTTACTGGAGGCGCAGGATATATTGGCTCACATACAATCATTGATATTTTAGAACAAGGCATTCATGAAGTGATTTCCATTGACAATTTTTCGAACTCAGATGAAGCAGTATTTGATAGAATCTTCGAAATAACTGGAAAGCGCGTTAAGAATTACAATTTAGACCTTACTGATTATCAGAAGTTAAAAACAGAAATTTTTGAGAAAGAAGGCAAAATAGACGGAATCATTCATTTTGCAGCATTGAAAGCAGTAGGTGAGTCAGTTGATAAGCCAGTTCATTATTACTACAACAATCTCAACAGTATGATCAATCTGTTGAAATGTGCACAGAAATTTGATGTGAATTACTTCATATTTTCCTCTTCTTGCACAGTGTATGGCAATCCAGAAAGTATTCCGGTAACTGAAAACTCTCCAATAGGAGTTACAGAGTCACCATATGGCTACACCAAAGTGGTTGGTGAAAGAATTTTAGAAGA
>CAZWXC010000498.1:0-2916 GCA_964637935.1 uncultured Flavobacteriales bacterium
GCATCAATCGTTTGGGAAAGAACATTGAAGAGCGATTTGCGCATAGATACTACAACGAAATTGGCTTGGGCATTGACTTTACTGCCCGCGATTTGCAGCAGCAATGCAAGGAAAAAGGTTTGCCTTGGGAAAAAGCCAAAGCCTTTGACGGAAGCGCACCTTTGGGTGATTTTATTCCGGTAACGGACAAAACAGAACTCAATAATTTGAAGCTTGAGCTAAAGCTGAATGGAACCACCAAGCAGCTTGGCAATACCAAAGACATGATTTTTAGCATTGACAAAATCATTGCTTATATCTCACAATTCATGACCCTGAAAATTGGTGATTTGATTTTTACCGGAACACCATCAGGTGTAGGTGCTGTAGCCGAAAACGACTTGCTCGAAGGCTTTTTGAACGACCAACAATTGTTGACGCTGAGGATAAAATAAAAAGGCGATTTGCTCTAACGAAGTGAACCCCGCTAGCCCGCTAGCTCGGACTTGCAGTATGAGCTCATAAAATACCTTGTTATTCAATTTCCTCTCCTTTCAAAAGCACATTAAAACATCTTTCGATTAAGTAACATACTTTTATGGATATGAATTGGTTCACTCGGACTGCAAGTCCGAGCGAGCGGGGTTTATCTGGATATTGGACAAGAAGAATTGCCTTGGAACATCGGCTTGTTTATCGCGTTGATAAAGGTGTAATTAAAGTTATTCAATGTCGCTATCATTATTGAGTTGAACACCGACTAGCGCAATGTATTGGTTCCACCAAAAGTCCAATTCATACAAAATAAAAAGGCGGACTTTTGAGATCGTCCGCCTTTTTAAAACCCTATTAACTAACTAAACCTAACCCTATAAATTAGATTCTTCTTTGAAAAGAACTACCTTATAAACGTGGTGAAGTTGTACTTAGTTTGCTTTGGAATGTGAAAAAAGATTAATATGTAAAAGGTATCGCCAAACCTTGAAAAAGAATCGATTACACGCCCATTTCTGTCGCTAATTTTTCCAACACTTTTGGATAAATATCATGTCCACCTTCAAAACGAAGGAGCTTCGGGTTTATTCCCTTTTCGGCTAGCCATGCAGTTTTTGATGCAATGGTAGCTTCATCGGCAAATGGATCGCTGTCGCCAAAGAGTAAATAACATGGCAAGGATTCAAATCGCGCTTTCTGCCCGTCAAAATCAAAATCGTTTGGAAACACCGATGCATACAATATGAAAGATTTCCATTCAAAATCATTGCTCGCAAACCATCTTGAAGCCGTTGCTCCGCCTTGGCTAAAACCGAGCAAATGAAACGGCACATTGCCATAGGTTTTTCTCAAGTCTTGCAACAAGCTGTTGAGGTAAAACAAGTAATCCGCTATATCGGTTTCGCGGTCTTCTTTGGTCATCCAATTGGCGCCTACTCGGCCGCTATAGCCTTCGATGTAAAAACGATTTAACCCTTCAGGTGCCACCACGGTTATTCCACGCTCAGTGAAGGGTTTAAACTTTTGAATAAAGTATTTTGACAATTGGCGATAACCGTGAATGGCCACGCAAACTGCTTTTATTTCGCCTTCAGGCTTTAGGTGAAAAACCCGTGCTGTTTTTTGAGTGATAAAAAGTTGTTTTTCAACCTTCACTTTGCTTGGTTTCGGTTAACAAATGCGCGTATTTATCTTTCACTCTGTCGCTGATCGGTATGGCATCGCCTTGCTCGTCTATTCTCACGAAAGTGAAATTGGTGCTGCACACCACTTGCTCTTCGCCACTATACACATTGTGTTTACGGGCATCTACTTGAAGTGTAATGGAACTGCGACCAATCTTGATCACTTCGCCATAAATTTTTAGGTGAAAACCAATTTTTACCGGACGTTTGAAAAGCACTTCGTCAATTTTAAGCGTCACCATGTTTGGCGAGTGACACACTTCATACGCCATGGTTGCGGCAGCTTCATCAAGCCACGAAAGCATGATGCCACCAAACAAATTACCGTGGATCCCAAGATCCTTTTCCATACAAAGTCGCTGTGATATAAGCTGCATTTAGTGTGTTTTTGTCATTGAAGTTGGTATAACAAGAATGAAATCGCCAAGGTTTTCCCATTCATCGTCAAAGGTGGAAATATCATCTGCTTCTACCACAGAAATGGTTACAATGTTCAGCGCTGAATTCTGATTTTTCAGGTAGTTGTATATCCCTGAAAAATGTTGAGAATGAAACGAACCATTGTAATGCACAAATACGCCATTTTCAGGTAAATTCTTATAAATATTCGAAGCCATCGTGTAATCTTTCAAAGCTTGCGCTGCTATAAAATTTTCGAGTGCACCTTGCATGTGAATTCCCATCATTTCGCGCATGTTGATGTAACCAGCATCGTTCGTAGTTACCTTAAAAGGAAGTTCAGGCATGAATGATTTGGCAGTTGCTGATAAGCTATCTAATGCTGCCATGCCTCTTTTGCTCAAAAGTGAAGCGTATCTGCGAGGTACGTTAGTTGCAATGAATGGAAAGTGATTTTCCTTCGCAAAGGCAAGCAAAGGCTCATAATCGGTTTCGAAATTTGGCCAAATTTTCGCTTCTTTTTTAAGATGATCCAACTTGATAAAACCTTGTAAATATTCGTCAATCACCACTTGGTCATCGGTTTCGAACATTTCCGCGCCAAGCGCAATGTTTTTTTCTTGAGCGATGCTTTTAGTCAATTCAAGTTGAAGCCAATGGCAAATAGAGTTGTTGTGAAACTCTCCGAACAAGACCACATCTGAAGCAATAGCCGCTTTTAGAACTTTCTCAAAATCTGCCTTTTTGCCGTGAGCAGTATAAAACGTATAAGCTTCCATGTCTTGGCTTTGCAGACTTAATGCGAAGCCAACACTGAATAAAAACAAAACGGCACTCTTGATAATCACAACATTAGTTT
>CAZWXC010000499.1:0-2912 GCA_964637935.1 uncultured Flavobacteriales bacterium
GCTTTGAGTTTAGCATTGTGTTTAGAGGCGTGAGAGTTTCGATCAAATGCCGCGAAAATGGCGTTGAACTAAAATCTAACGCACCAATGAGCATTCAAGTTTATAATGATAAAATTGATCTGGACGGCAGCAACAGCATTGTTGTGAAAACAGAATAAAACCCAAGCTTAACCATGAAAATCCATCAGTTCTTTTCCATCAGCTTAGCAGCATTTTTGCTCGTTTCATGCGGCAACCAAGCTCCAACAGAACAGGCAAAAAGCGCTCATTTAGAGCAAAATACATATAGCTTGAATGTGCCTGTTTTGCTTAATGGCGATACAAACACGGTTTACCTATCTGATTTTTATAAGGATGTAAATGCGATTGATTCATTGGTTTTTCCTCCACAATTGGTTGCTGATTGGAAAAAAGGACAAAACGAACTTGTATTGATTGGGCAAACCACCGATTGGATGGCGCCCATTTATGTGTATAGCAAAGGCGAAGAAACGGTAATCATGTTGCGCAATGCAGCAATTGAAACGGTAAATTTTGAATTCGATCCAAAAGGGAAAAGCTACACTACGGTTGACCTGGTGGGCGATTTAAATGGTTGGAGCGCTGGTGCAGATGCATTTGAATTTGATGGCAGTGTTTGGAAATTGACTAAAAAATTAAATCCTGGGGGTTATCCTTATCAACTTTCTGTTGACGGAAAATACATGCTCGATCCAAGTAATCCAGATTCGGTTTCAAACGGATTTGGCGGCTTCAATTCATTCTTAAAAGTAGAAGCCAGTAGCTTAGACAAAATACCGCATATTCAGCTCGCTTCCGCAGATGGAAACACAGTAAACATAAACAGTTCGGTTTCAAATCAGGCTTTTTTTGTCCTTTGGGAAAACCAACTAATTGAATCAGAAAATGGTGCTATTTCTTTTGAAATTCCATCCATTGCAAGCCAAATAGAAAGAAGTTTTGTGCGCGTTTGGGCGCAAACTACCGAAGGTTTGAGCAACGAACTCCGCATTCCACTCGAAAAAGGAAAAGTGATCAACTCAACCAGCCAACTCACTAGAAATGACAAAGAGCGCAGCATCATGTATTTTATGCTCGTTGATCGATTTGTGAATGGCGATAGCAGCCTTGATGCACCCGTGAATGATGACCGCATTAAGCCACGAGCAAATTATTACGGTGGTGATATTGCAGGAATTGAGCAAAAATTAGAAGCAGGATATTTTGATGAACTAGGAATCAATACCCTTTGGATTTCGCCCATTTCACAAAACCCAGAAGGCGCTTATCAAGAATATCCTGAGCCACGCAGATGGTTTTCGGGTTATCACGGTTATTGGCCAATGAGTTTCAAAAAAGTAGATCATCGCTTTGGCAGCAACCAAACGGTGAAAGATTTGGTCAAAGAATCGCACGATAAAAACTACAATATCATCCTTGATCATGTGTGCAATCATGTGCACGAAGAACATCCAATCATAAAGCAACATCCTAACTGGAAAACAACCCTCGATTTGCCGGATGGTCGCAGAAACCTCCGTATTTGGGACGAATTTAGACTCACCACTTGGTTTGATGATTTCTTGCCAACGCTTGATTATTCCATCCCAGAAGTGAGCCACGTAATGAGCGACAGCGCAGTTTGGTGGATTGACGAATTTGGGTTTGATGGTTTCCGTCACGATGCTACAAAGCACATTCCCGAAAGCTTTTGGCGCGAAGCCACATTAAAGCTAAAAGCGTTGGGTGAGAAAACAGGTAAAAACTACTTTCAAGTAGGCGAAACCTTTGGTAGTCGCGAGTTGATTCAAAGCTACATTGGCTCGGGCATGATGGACGGACAATTTGATTTCAATCTCTATTTTGATGCTGTGAGCGTGTTTAAAGACACCACTGCAAGCATGAGCAAATTAGCAGAATCCATGCAAGCCAGCATGAATTTGCATGGCAGTTTGCACCAAATGTGCAACATCACGGGCAACCATGATTTAACGCGATTCATAACCCTCGCTAGCCATGCAGTAAGCGACAGCGAAGACCAAAAAGAAGCAGGTTGGAAACGTGAAATAAAGGTTGAAGACCCAATTGGTTACGAAAAGCTAAAAATGCTCGAAACCTTCATAATGACCATTCCTGGAATTCCAGTGATTTTTTACGGTGACGAAATAGGAATGCCAGGCGCCAATGATCCTGACAACCGCAGAATGATGCGTTTTGAAAATCTTTTACCAGAAGAGCAAGCTGTGAAAGAACACGTAAAAGCCATTACTAGCATTCGCTCAAACCATATGGCATTAAACTATGGCGATGTTGAAATAAATGAAGCATCAGATGCTGTTTTGGTTTTCACCAGAACATATTTAAACGATGTGGTAATCACGTTATTCAACAATTCTGACAAACCAAAAACCATTGAAGTTCCTTTCGAAAACGAAGCATTCGACCTATTAAACAAAGAAATTTCTGTTGAAGTAATCAACGGAAAAGCCATAGTAACAATGCCAGCATTTACTTCACAAATAATCTATACCAAAGCCTAAACACTATGAAATTAACCAAGCTTTTCCCGCTGCTTTCGTTGCCAATTATAATGGCCTCATGTGGCAATAACGAACCGAAAGAAGTTGCACCACAAGAAGACACAACTTCGGTAGCCGTTGCGCTAAACCATGCGCCAGAATGGAGCAAAAACGCCATGATGTATGAAGTAAATGTGCGTCAATACACACCAGAAGGAACATTAAATGCCTTTGCAGAAAGTCTTCCTCGCTTGAAAGAAATGGGTGTTGATATTCTCTGGTTTATGCCAATTCAACCTATTGGTGTAAAAAACAGAAAAGGAACGCTAGGAAGCTATTACTCCATTCAAGATTACACTGCCGTGAATCCTGAGTTTGGAACGCTAGAAGACT
>CAZWXC010000500.1:0-2903 GCA_964637935.1 uncultured Flavobacteriales bacterium
GTAACACACTCGCCATCGCAATCTAAAAACAACAAATGCTCATAAGACGAAAGCTCGGCAAGCTTGTTTCGCACTGCGCTTCTGCCAAGGTTAGTTTCAGATTCGGTGTATTTGACCAGCGGAATGGTACTCAAGTCAGCATTCAATTTTTTGAATGCAGGTTCACTCAAATCATCCAAACAGATTATTTCTGTTTTAAAGGACAATTGTTGTGCTTGATCAGACAATTGTGTTACAAACGCCCGAACATCACAATTGTAGATAGGAATGAGGATGCTTAGCATGCAAAGATTTAATCTTCAGGCGCTTGATAAGTACTTGCTGTTGCCGCATTTTTAGAATCTAACACTCGTCCATCTTCACAAGTAAGTGTTCTATTTCCGTATTTACCCATGTGTTTGTAATCATGAGTCGCCATCAAAATTGCTCTGCCAGAATTGCTTATATCGCTGAGCAATCTTAAAATATTGTCGCTAGTTTCTGGATCTAAATTTCCTGTGGGCTCATCGGCCAAAATCAAATCTGGATCGTTAATCAATGCGCGAGCAATAGCAACTCTTTGCTGCTCACCACCACTCAATTCGTGTGGCATTTTGAAGCTTTTGGTTCCTAAACCAACTTTTTGAAGCACTTCTTCAATACGAGATGTCATTTTATTTTTATCGGTCCAACCCGTAGCTTTCATCACAAAAATCAGGTTTTCAGCTACGCTTCTATCGGTTAGCAATTGAAAATCTTGAAAAACAATTCCAAGTTTTCTTCTCAAGAATGGCACTTGCTTTCGTTTCAATTTTTTCAGATCAAAACCTGCTACTGAACCTTCACCCTCTTTCAAATCTACCTCACCATAAAGGGTTTTGAGCAAGCTGCTTTTACCTGTTCCAGTTTTTCCAATGAGGTAAATAAATTCTCCTTTGTGGATATTGAAATTTACATCAGACAAAATCAAATGCTTGTCTATGTAAATGTTGCTGTTTTTGATTGATACGATTGCTTCCATAAGTTCAACAAAACAAATGTATGATTGCACATTGTTTGGCGAAGTAACTTAATGCAGAGTTGCCGACAATGAAAAGGTGAAAAGATATTTAGGATGAAAATTGGCCTTCTAAGCGATACTCACAGCTATATTGATGAAAGAATTTTGCATCATCTATCTGATTGTGATCAAATTTGGCATGCAGGAGACGTGGGCAATAATATTGTGTTAGAAAAACTGAGTGCTGCTAAAGAAACAGTGGGTGTTTATGGAAATATTGACGGCACCGACATTCGTATTCAGTGGCCTGAGTTTGTGGTAAAAAAAATAAACGGCCTTACTTTTTTGATGATACACATAGCTGGTGCCGTGGAACGATACAACGCTAAAACCCGAGAATTAATCGCGCTACACAAGCCCGATGTGTTGATTTGTGGCCATTCACATATTTTGAAAGTCGTTCGCGATAAACGATTCAATCTTATTCACATGAATCCTGGTGCTGCTGGAAATCATGGTTTTCACAAAGTTCGAACGCTTTTAAAATTTGATGTTGAAAACGCCAACTTATCCAACCTCCAAGTGATTGAACTTGGCCCAAAATCAACGAAGGCGATCGACTGAGCGCACTAAATCGTCATCTTTTTTGATGGCTTTGTTTGCCAACCAATAAAGCACCAAATTCACTAGTAATAGTGCTGCTGGAATTCCATAACTCATTTGCAAATTACCCGCAGCGGTTAAGTTTTGGATATTTAAGAAGTGTAAAAGCCCAAAATTCAAAAAGATAACTATGGTAAAAATCATTGCAAAACGCACGTATTTCATTTGCTTCTTGCGGTCTTTAAAAAGAAAAATAGATGCTATTGAGAGCACCATTGTAATCAATAAAGAAGGCAGCAAATAAATCGCGTTTAGCCCATTTTCATTGCCTTTCAGCACATCAAAAGCCATTGCGCTGGTTTCGGTTTGATAAGTAACCCACGGTAAAAACAGCATCAAAAGCGTGAGTATTGCTGCCGCAGAGAGGTATAATGATTGAATTCTTTGAATCATGTTTTAGATTTTGCTGCAAAAATTGAAAATCAAATTGGCTTTTGTAACAAAAACGTTGTTATACTTGCACTGCGTTTCACGCGAACCCAACCTTTCCCATCTTACACGTTTAGGGAGAAATCAACATCCAAACAGCGTTTTTAAGATTTGAAGTTCTAACCATTCTATTATTTATTTACCAACAGACTAAGAATGTTTGACATTATTGAACTGAACGAGAAAAAAGTTTCAGAGCTAAAAGAGATTGCGGATAAATTGGATCTCAAAAAGACCGAAAAGCTAAAAAAGCAAGACCTTATATATCAAATTCTTGACGCCCAAGCTTTGCAACCAGCAAAAGTTGAGGCAGTGAAAAAAGTGGAGAAAAAAGAAGAGGCTCCTAAGCCTAAGCGCATACGCGTTTCTAAACAGCAAGAAGAAGAAGCTATAGCAGCTGAAGAAGTTCCTGCTGAAAAAACTGCTCCCACTCCAAAACAAGAATCTAACACGGATAACAAACCGACCAATCAACCATCTAATCGCAATCCGCAAGAAAAGCGAGATAATGGTAGACCAAGAAACCCACAGCCTGCTCAAAGGGCAGATGAGGCGCAAAAGAGCAATGCACTAGCAGAAGCAACTAAGGCTGGAGCAGTTCCAAATGAGAATTTAAGACCTGTAAAACAGTCAGGCCCGCGTCCTCACGAAAAGAGAGACAATCGCCAACCGCGTGAAAACGAAGTGCAATCCGAAAATCGTGAACCAAGAGAAAATCGAGAACAACGAGAAAACCGCGCACCAAGAGAAAATCGCGAACAACGAGAAAATCGAGAGCCAAAGGAAAACCGTGAGGTAAGAGAAAATCGCGAACCGAGGGAAAACCAGGAAC
>CAZWXC010000501.1:0-2889 GCA_964637935.1 uncultured Flavobacteriales bacterium
GGGTAGGAGTTCAGCCGAAATATGCCAAGCTTGAGGCAGTAACATCAGGTGCTACGAAGCAAAAATTGCTTGCGGTTCGTGCCAAATTTAACCGCGAATACGAGGACGTTTTAGTAAAGCTTGACGCAAAATACTTGAGCAGTAATTTGCCTGAAGACGAAAAAGTAGATTGGGATGAATTGCGCAAAAATTATCACAATGATCGACTTGAAGTACTTGTTAGAAATCAAGATTTTCTAGGAGATAAAATTTATGAAGAATACGGTGCGCTACATCCGGGAGATAATAGTATTTATTTTGATCCTCCAGCAGGACAGCAGATTCGAGCGCATTTATTTGCTCCGCGAAAGTTTTTTTTAGGTGCATATCACAGCACGTATTGGGTTAATGTTGTTGTTATTTTCCTAATGACCATTGCATTGCATGTGGTGCTTTATTACCGAGTTCTTGAGCTCTTTATCAGACGTATTAGCGATTGGTCTTTCCTTTCGAAGTACATGAAGAAGTAAGCTAATAGTTACTAGTGCCAAATTGCAAGCAGAACTTCAACCTCAATTTGAATTTCAAGTTCAACTTCAAGTTCAAGGTCAAGTGCAATCTTCGGCAAGCTTCGGGACTTTATGGCTTTGCGTGAGATTAAAAAAAACAATTTGTCTCTGTCACATCGAGTGGCCTTTGAAAAAGGCTATATCGAGAAGGACAATGAGAAACATCAAGTTCAATCTCAATGGCAACTTCAAATTCAAGTGCAAGTATCGGGATCAACAACAAGTGCAAGGTCAATTGTATCAACTTCCGAATTCGTATCTGGGCACTGAGCGCTGGCCCCTGAGCGGAGCCGTATTGCCGTTTCTAGACCAGAACTTTGCCTTTAACAAACTCCAAATCCATTCTTCGCACTTTAACTCTTAAGTAGCACAAACTGTCTATTGTAAACTGCGCACTGCCTACTCCAAGTCTACTCTTCACTCTTTAACTTTTCACTACCAACTACCCACTCAAACAAATTGTCACTAGCATTGCAACCCCTAAAACATTTGATTCTCGATCCTAAATCCTCGATACTAATAAATGACGTCTTCTATTCATCAATACCTTTTCACCATTACGCTTGAGCCAGAAATTGAAGCGCAAGTAGTTGGTTTTAAAAAGGAACTTTTTGAGCAAATAGGTGAGTTTAGTAGCATGCATTCGCGGCCGCATATCACCATTGGCACCATGCTCATTGACGAGAGTAAAGAAGATGCTTTAATGCAATTGATTGGTGGTGTGTGTCAAAATACGCAACCATTTCAAATACATTTTGAAGGCTTTGGTTGTTTCAAAGCACATACTGTTTTTGCAAGATTGGGCCAACTGCAGGCTGTACGAGATTTTATGACCGCTTGCGAAAAGTCTACTCTTGGTTTTCCTGCAAAGAAAAAATGGAAGCCAAAGGCCAAAAACCCGCACTTAACCATTGGTCGAGAATTGGCTAAGAATTACAAACCCGCCAAGGAATATTTTGAAGAAAAACCATTCGAAGCAAGCTCTTGGATAACGGAGTTAAGAGTGCAGAAACGTCCTGAAAATGGCACGTACATAGTTTTTAAAACCTTGCCATTCGCGAAAGCGGAAGAAAAAACTAAGGATACTTGATTTCTTTGTAACGTTTTTTCATTTGCTTATACACGTAGTCATAAGCCACAACATCACCAATGCCTTTGCCTGTGGCAAAATAAATTTTTGGAGTGCCAGATCTTACATCAATAAGTGAAAAATCAGTAAGTAGGAAAACATCTGGATGGCGAATGCTGAAACTGAAAAACTCGCCAATATGGTTTTCAAGCATGTATTCGCCTGCAAGTGGATCAAAAAGAACCATGTCAAAATCTTTGTTTTGTGAAGCATCTTCAAGATGATAAAGCACGCTTTCTAAACGAGTAAATGCATACTGCTCATACGGTGTCATATCTTCCTTTATGTCTCTTCGTTTTACCGTAACATCAAAACCTTTTTCCTTCAAAAACTTTCCTCCTTGAAACCAATTTATTCCTCTAAGTCGCTGGTAATAATTTAAATGTGCTTGATTTTGTAAAAACACTTGATTGGGTACAAAAAGCGCTTTGTTCATCACAATATCGTCTCGATTTAGAAGTAAGTTGGCATAGTTGCTATAAATTCCACCTTGTTCAATGTATTTGTTTAAGGCAGTTTCGTTGATGCTTCGGCTGGCCAATTCAATTAAAAAATCTCCTTCAGTGCTCTTTTGGTTGATCACTTTTTCGCGCAGTAACTCATATAATTCTTTGAAAGTGACACCAAACGGAAAGGGCGTTTGCAAGCCATCTGTATTGATCATTAACAACGTTTCTATATAATCTTTATACGCGCCAGGGAGAAGTAATTGGTTGGATTTTGCACTTGTTTTTACCTCATCGCTGGCATAGTATTTATAAAACAAGGCCATGCTATTTGCAGCTTCTTCATTTTGAAAAAGTCTTAATCTGCGAGAAGCATCAAACATGAATTGGACAATGGTGTCGTTGTTTGGTTCTTGCATCAAATAGCGCCAAGAATCTTCTATTGCTTGACGATAACTTCCTTCGCCAATCAACAGGCTTAATTTTTCGTAGCGCGCTTTATTTCTTAATGTATGGAAAGATGCTGGGCCAATGTTACTTTCTACCAACTTACTATTGCTTTTGAGCAATTGGCCACGTTCGGCAGGTTCGGGGTGTGTACTTCCGTAAAAAGAAAACAGAGGGCCGTTTCCATATTTCAATTTGGCGTTTTTCTCAAGTCGAGCAAACAAGGCATATATTTCAGATGCTTGTTCTAGTGAACAGTTCATTTTATTTAAGGCATTCATAGCAAAAACGTCTGCCTCGCGTTCGTCTTCTCTAGAGT
>CAZWXC010000502.1:0-2888 GCA_964637935.1 uncultured Flavobacteriales bacterium
CGAGTCATATTGACGATTTCCTTGTCCAGCAGATTGGTATTGGAAATGATGATTTCTTCGCCGGTGATAGCCCTTAGCCGTGTACTTTTCAGACCAATTTTCTCTATCGTTCCGACCGTGTTGTCGTAGCTGATCGTTTCTCCCCGACGGAAAGGCTTGTCGAAAATGATCGACAGCGCCGCAAAAAGATCGGAGAAAATGCCCTGAGCAGCGAGGCCAATGGCGATACCACCAACCCCCAGGCCGGCGATCAGGCCGGTGACATCTACGCCCAGATTATCCAGAATCATGATCGCCGCGATTGCGAACAGAACGAAGGTGACCAGCAAGCGGATCAAAGTCATCGCATTTTCCAGCGTTTCATGCTGATCGGGGTCCCGCGATGTGCGGCGAACAATCAGACCGAGAATGACCTCTCGCAGCCAGTTGGCAACCTGAATGACCACCGAGATCGTGAACAGGACATGCACTACGCGATCGAAACTGGATGGCGCACTGGCGAAGTTTACAACCAGTTCGGCCGACACCATCAGCATGAAAAACTTGCTGGTGCGGGCAATTGCCGTGCCGATGATGGTGCGATACCCGGTCAGTCCGTGGTTATTACGGACATAGCGTGCGCCGAGCCGTTTGATCGCACCGAGTATGAAAAATATTGCCGTGCCGATGACAACCGCAAAAATCAGTTCCACATAATGAGTGCTCAGCCAGCGGGAGCCGTCAACCGTCAAGCGCTGGATGGAGCTACCGATATCCGGCATGGCTGGCACAAGGGGGGTATCTGCTGTTTTGGTCATAGCCCTCCAGCTAGGGAGAAGTGCCGGAAATAACAACCCGTCGGATCTGCCACATTACCGCCCACGCTAAGGATTTCCGGATTTCCGAGCGCCGATCAGAAACTCCACATTGCCCTTTGGCCCGGTGATTGGACTTTCGGTCATTCCCATTATGTCCCAGCCGGACGCAATCAGCCAATCTCGCACCTTTTCGCAGGCCACCTGGCGAACCGCTTCATCCCGCACAACACCCCCCTTGCCGACATCGCTACGCTCAGCCTCAAATTGCGGCTTTACCAGCGCGACCAGTAGGGCCCTGTCTTTCGCAAAATCAAGCGGCCGTTCCAGAACTTTGACCAGTGAAATGAAGCTGGCATCGCAGACGATTATGTCGATTTTTTCGGGTATATGCTGCTCGGTGAGAATCCTGGCGCTGGTTTGCTCATGCACTACCACCCGCTGGTCCTGCCGCAGTTTCCACGCAAGCTGGTTGGTGCCGCTATCCACGGCATAGACTTTTTCCGCCCCGCCGGTCAGCAACACATCGGTGAAACCGCCGGTACTGCTGCCGACATCCATCGCGATCAGGCCGCTTACATCTATATCAAAATGGCGCAGGGCATGCTCGAGCTTGATACCACCGCGAGACACCCAGGGATGGTCTTTCCCCTTGAGTTCTATCACCGCATCGCTCGCTATCTTGTGACCCGGCTTGTCGATTTTCTTGCCAGCTACGGTCACCAGACCCGCCATGATATAGGCTTGCGCCTTGGCGCGGCTCTCGGCGAGGCCGCGATCCGCCAGTATCTGGTCTACGCGTTGCTTTGCGACTTTGGGATCGGACTGGGACATTGGAAATCAGGACTAGCCTAGCGCTGCGCTTTTGGCCATATTCCTTTGCAATGAGAATCACTTATACGCCCCTGTTCGTCCCCCTGGCCATGCTCGCACTGTCCGCATGTTCAACCGCGCCACCAGAACCGGCGCCGGCGCCGCAACCGGCGAAACCCATCGCATCGCCCGCACCGGCACCGATGCAGCCGAAGGGGGAATGGATTGACTGGCCGATCACTCCCGGCGCCTGGGCCTATCGAAAGGATGGTCGCGGCTCGCTGGCGCTATTCGGCGAGGCCGACCGAGACGCAATTTTCATCATCCGCTGCGATCATTCGCGTCGGCAATTATTTCTGTCCCGGGCCGGTTCGGTTGGCCAAAATGCTAAGATGGTTTTGCGGGCCAGCGCGGGCATGGCATCCTACCCGGCTGTCAATAGTGGTGGATCACCGGCATATACGGCTATTTCGGTATCGCCCGGCGATAACATGATGGACCGCATTGCCTATAGCCGCGGCCGCTTTGCAGTCGAAACCAGCGGATTGGAATCTTTAGCCATTCCTGCCTGGCCGGAATTCAGTCGTGTGGTGGAAGATTGCCGAAACTGATCCGCTCGTCATCAGGCCGGAACGCGCAATTGTGACAGCAAAATAAAAAAATTCAAGACTTGTTCGCGAGTCGAATTTGATTCAAATCTAGATCGTCGAACAGCGGAGAAGAATTCAATGCAACAGTTCGTATTTCATTCACAAGCGAAAGGAGGTGGTCCGATGTCTCATGGTTCAGCACAGGGGTCGGAAAAATCCGTTCGGGGGGCTTATCTGATCTGAAGATCAGGCAACCCGGCAGCGGCACTTCCTACCGCTGACCCATGTTCAGAGGCTGTTGGCCCTTCGGGGCCGGCAGCCTCTTTTCATTTATCCCGATCCGACCGCTCCAGATATTCCTCACGGATCATGAAATCGCGAATGCCGGTGCGCACTTCGCGCGAAAATTGAATAAGTGCTACGGATAGAAAGATTACCGCTACTGTGAATGCTCCAGCAACGATTTGCGCCAAAGCCGGATTGTTGGTCAGCCCCATAAGAAACAATAATCCAATCAAAATGCAAACAACAATGGCGCTCAGCACGCTGAAGTAGATTGCGCTGTTCACATATTTAATGCGCAGTTGCAGATCCCGAAGTTCGCTGACGCATAATATATGCTCTTCTCCCTCGGTTTCGAGATAGCGGCCTTGCACGAGACGGGATCGATAAATGACGCTTGCCCATCGTC
>CAZWXC010000503.1:0-2888 GCA_964637935.1 uncultured Flavobacteriales bacterium
AGAAAACGAGATAAGTGGCATTGTATAAAAAGATGCGACTGATACTTGCGTTTAGCGCGCCCATTGCTTTGAGCAAACCAATCATATTGGTGCGCTCGAGAATCAGAACCAACAAAGCCGAAATCATATTGATTCCTGATACCAAAACCATCAGCGTTAAAATGATGAATACGTTGATGTCTTGCAGTTCGAGCCAACCAAAAATTTCAATGAATTGATCCGTAATTTTCAGCGTGTTGAACTCATAGCTGATGTTGTTATTGATGATGTAATCTAAGCGATCAAGATCATCAAACGATTCTAAAATCACTTCAAAACCAGCAACTTGGTCTTTGTTCCAATTATTGAGTTTTTGCACATGGCGTATGTCGCACAAAAAAATACTACCATCAAATTGCTCCATTCCGGTTTCGTAAATACCGCCAATGGTAAACCTGCGTATACGCTCTTTTTGATCTTGGATAAACACAATCGTAATCTTGTCACCAAGAGACAAATTCAATTTGTCAATCACCGATTTTGAAAGCACAATGCTGTCATTGGCTTTGTCATTGTTCCAATGCCAAACGCTACCCTCAAGCAAGTTTTGTTTGAAAAAACTCCAATCAAAATCTTGATTCACACCTTTGGCCATCACACCTTGAATCTCACCATTTTCGGTGATAATGCCGCTTTTGTAGGCGTATGGTTGAATGCTTTTTACACCTGTTTCTGCCAACACAGGTTCAATAAAATCCTGCTCCAACAGCATGGGTTTTACGCCAAGTGTGTTTTGTGGATTGTAGAGTGAAATCTGCAAATGCGACCCAAAACCAATTACCTTTTGTTGAATTTCGGTTTGGAAACCGCGAACTATCGAAACACTCAAAATCATAACAGCCATGCCAATGGCAATGCCAGCAACGGCAATACGCACAATGGCGCTGCTGCTTTGTCCGGTAAGTCGCTTTCTGCGCCCACCAATCATCTTTTTTGCTAAGAAAAGTTCGAAATTCAAGTGAAACTCGGTTTTGAATTGAGGCCGTGAAGATGCGGAAAATCTGAATGTTCAGTTGTAAACCTCTTTTGAGGTGGTTGAGGCATTTCTTCAACGTAAGCGTGAAGTGACTATCGTCATTTTAATCAGATGCATGCTTGCAATACCTTCGGCAACGAAAGTATTGCGATGGAAAGAGATATTGAAAATTCAGATGACGTCAAGTTGATGGTAGATAGTTTCTATAAGAAAGTGAATGAAGACGACCTTTTAGGACCGATTTTCAATGACTTAGTCAAGATACATTGGGAAAGTCATTTACTTATTATGTATGGCTTTTGGAACAACATATTGTTTTCGACTGGTGAATACAGCGGGCGACCATTTCAAAAACACGCTCCATTGCCTATCAATGACCTGCATTTTGAGCGATGGTTAGCATTGTTTAATAAAAACTTAGACGAACTTTTTGTAGGTGAGAAAACGGAATTGGTTCGATTTCGTGCCAAAACTATTGGGGCTATTTTTAGTGGAAAACTAAGCCAGCTCAGAAATTATAAGCAGTAATACCGTTTTTGAACTGTTTGGATGCATCTGTTCAAAACTTAAGCTTGGCACTATCCGTGCTAGGCTCAAGTTATTGACCTTTGACTATTCAAAATCAAATAATGAGGATTTTACTTTCTGCTTTAGCGTTATACTTGCCGATGTTGCTTGTATCTCAAGCGCGCTACGTTACTGATGCTGATATTATTATTGGCGCAAAACAATTTGAGCTTTATAAAGCGCAGCTTGATGGTAAGCATGTAGCTATCACAGGTAATCACACATCAATGATCGACTCGGTGCACTTGGTAGATTGGCTGCTTGCAAAAGAGGTGAATGTTACCAAGGTATTTGCGCCAGAACACGGTTTTAGAGGCAAAGCCGATGCAGGTGAGAAGGTAGAAAGTGGTAAAGACTCAAAAACGGGCTTGCCCATTGTAAGTCTTTACGGTTCGCACAAAAAACCAACACCAATTGATTTAGCAGGAATTGATGTCATGTTGTTTGATATTCAAGATGTAGGAGCAAGATTTTACACCTATATCTCAACCATGACTTATGTGATGGAAGCTTGCGCTGAAAACAATATCCCAGTAATTATTCTTGATCGACCAAATCCACATGGTTTTTATGTAGATGGCCCTGTGCTGAAGCCTGAATTCAAATCTTTTGTTGGAATGCTCGAAATTCCTGTAATTCACGGAATGACTGTGGGCGAATTAGCTCAAATGATCAATGGCGAAAAATGGCTTGAAAATGAAGTTCAATGCCAATTGACCGTTATTCCTCTGAAGGACTACACACATGATGACATTTATGTGCTTCCAGTAAAACCATCGCCCAATCTTCCTAATCAAAATGCGATAATGCTTTACCCTTCATTATGCTTTTTCGAAGGCACAGATGTTTCGGTTGGCCGCGGCACAGATCATCCTTTCGAACTTTTTGGACATCCAAATTTTAGCAAAGGAAGTATGATGTTTGTTCCAAAACCAACTGATGGTGCTAAAGACCCAAAACACAATGGAGTGCCTTGCGCTGGTTGGGATTTAACCGATTTTGGAGGTAAGCGTGTGCAAGAAAAGCAAGCTTTGATTTTAGACTGGTTGGTAAATGCTTATCGCGATTTCCCGGAAAAGGATAAGTTTTTTCTAAAGAATGGTTTTTTCGAGAAGTTAGCAGGAACCGATCAACTCAGGTTGCAAATAGAAAAAGGAATGACAGCTGATGAAATTCGTGCTTCTTGGGCAATCGAGTTGAATGATTTTATGTTTAAACGATCTAAGTATTTGCTTTATAAAGACTTTAACTAGCCACTTATTTTTTATTACTCGGCTTGTTAAAGTACTGTCTTCTTTCAATGGGT
>CAZWXC010000504.1:0-2881 GCA_964637935.1 uncultured Flavobacteriales bacterium
CAATTATGAACAGCCTTCGTTTTATTATTTCGCGCTTGATTAATAGTAAATCAATCTGCGCACTTTGGCTACATATTTTGCAAGTCTGATTACTTGCTTAGTGTATCCGAATTCGTTATCGTACCAAACATAAAGTACAATGTTCTTTTTGTCTGGGTGAATGATGGTTGCATTGCTATCATAAACTGAACAGCAGGTGTTACCAACAATATCAGACGAAACGCATTCTTCATTCACGTTAAAGTTGATCTGATTTACCAAATCACCTGTCAACGCTGCGTTACGAAGCAAGTTCTGGATTTCGTCTAAGCTTGTCTCACGACCAACAGTCAAATTCAAAATAGCCAAAGAGCCATTAGGAACAGGTACGCGAACCGCATTTGCTGTCAATTTATCTTTCAGTTCTGGAATTACTTTAGTTACCGCTTTTCCAGCGCCTGTTTCAGTAATTACCATGTTGATAGCCGCAGATCTACCGCGTCTTTCGTTTTTGTGGTAATTGTCAAGTAAATTTTGATCGTTAGTGTAGGCATGCACAGTTTCAATATGTCCTTTTTCTACTCCAAGATTATCATGAATCACTTTTAAAACTGGAACAATAGCATTTGTAGTACAAGAAGCAGCAGAGTAAATGGTTTCATTTTCAATGTCTAGTTCTTTGTTGTTCACGCCATAAACCACGTTCGGAATTTCTTTTCCAGGAGCCGTAAGAATTACTTTACTTATTCCTTTTGAAGAAAGGTGTCTGCTAAGTGCAGCTCTATCTTTAAATACACCGGTGTTGTCAATCAACAAAGCATCACTGATTCCGTGAGCGGTGTAGTCAATATCTTCTGGATTGTTGGCAGCAATAAATTTTACGCGTTGTCCATTTACAATCAAATCTAGGTTTTCATAATCTTCAATTACCGAACCTTGAATAGGACCATGAACAGAATCATTGCGCAATAAATATGCTCTCTTCTTTAGTTGTGCTGCATCTACTTTTCTAAGTACAATAGCACGTAAACGAAGCTGCTGGCCTTTTCCAGCTTGCTTGATCAACTCTCTTGCGGCTAGTCTACCAATTCTACCAAAACCAAAAAGCACAACATCTTTTGGTTTCATTGCTTCTTTAGCATCCATACCAAAATCGGTAAGTTTTTCAGCTAAAAAGGCAGCTTGTGATTCAAACTTCGACTTTTCGGTTTGCCATTCATAAGCTAGTTTTCCGATGTCAAGTTTTGACGGAGCCAAATTCATATCAAGCAAAAGCACGGCTAAGCTGGCCGTGTCCATGACACTGATCGGCTTTTTTACTACTTCGTTTGCATAGTTATGAAGTTGAAGAATGTCAGATATTGAAATATCTGTAAGGTGGTTGCGGAAAAGAACGAGTTCAATTCCTTTTTCGTAAAGTAATCGGCCAACGCAATTTTGCAGTCTTACTGCTTCGCTTTCTTGGCTGATGTACTCATTAAAATGACTTTGGTAGTCATTGCTCACAACATTGGTATGCGCTGTGTTCTCCATTTTTAAAATCTGATTTTCAAAAGGTTAAATGAGAATGTAAGGAAACAAAAAAGGCCGTGATATCACGGCCTTAATATTCTGGGTTATTCACCTAAATACATTTTCAGGAGTCGACTTCTCGAATTTTGTCGAAGCCTACGAATAGCCTTCTCCTTAATTTGTCGAACTCGCTCACGCGTTAAGTCGAATTTATCGCCAATTTCTTCTAAGGTTAATCCATGATTCATACCTATACCGAAGAAAAGACGGATAACATCTCGCTCACGCTCTGTCAATGTTTCTAGTGATCTTTCGATTTCTTTTTGAAGAGATTCGCGCATCAAATCACCATCAGCACTAGGTGATTCGTTGTTGCTGATTAAATCAAGCAAGCTAAAATCTTCATCTTCTTTCAATGGAGCATCTACAGACACGTGTCTTCCAGATACGCTCATCGTATCTTTCACCTTGTCTTCTGGAATTTCCAACGCTGCAGCTAATTCATCAGCAACCGGAGGACGCTCATACTCTTGCTCTAATTGAGCGTAAATTTTATTGATTTTATTCAACGAACCTACTTGATTCAAAGGCAAGCGAACAATCCTTGATTGCTCAGCAATTGCTTGAAGAATAGATTGACGAATCCACCAAACTGCATAAGAGATAAACTTGAAACCTCTAGTTTCATCAAAACGTTGGGCTGCTTTTATTAGACCTAAATTACCTTCATTGATCAAATCGGGTAGGGTAAGTCCTTGATTTTGATATTGTTTTGCAACAGATACCACAAATCGCAGGTTAGCTCTTACTAGCTTCTCAAGAGCACGTTGATCGCCTTTCTTGATTTTCTTAGCAAGTTCTACTTCCTGCTCAGCGGTGATCATATCTTCACGGCTGATTTCTGTCAAATACTTGTCAAGTGACTGACTATCACGGTTAGTAATTGACTTGGTTATTTTTAACTGCCTCATATTCTTAGTGTTCCCTCGATTTTTGCTGATGCTAAAACGGGCCTGCAAAGGTAGCGTATTTTACCTCATTTGGCAACATTGTTTTCACATGTTCTTATTAGACGTGTAATCTTAAGGAAACGTCATTTGTTGTTTTATGTTTCACTAAAGTCCAAATCCGTAGTAGGCCTTTTTGCCGTTTGGGTAAACTCCTTCGATCAAAACACCACCGCTTTTAGACGAAAGCGCATCAAACAATTGCTCTTTGTTTTTGATTTCGTTTTGATCTACTTTGGTGATGATAAAATCTTTCATCATTCCAGCACTTCTAAATTTACCACTTCCCAATTCGGTGATTTGAACTCCGCCTTTTATATTTAATTCTTTCGCCAAATCATTAGGAACGTTTTCTAGCAAAGCGCCTAATTTCTGGTGAATTT